>JAOZNE010000012.1:11897-20399 GCA_029933955.1 Phycisphaerae bacterium | reverse complement strand
GAGTCAAAAAGCGGCGCATAATCCGGCGCACTTTGTGGCGCAAAATCCGGCGCAGCAGATGCCCGTAGAGAATCGCAACCATCGGCAAGAGGAGTTGCAAAAGCGACTTTTACCCTATACTTGTGCGGGTAAATGCAGCGCAAAGAAAAACCCCGCGACTCGTTGCGAATCGCGGGGGATGGTAGCGGCTGGATTCGAACCAGCGTAGGCGTTCGCCGTCAGATTTACAGTCTGATGCCTTTGTCCACTCGGCCACACTACCAATCGAGCGACACAGCTTAAGACAACACGTCCGATACGTCAAGGGCCTGGTCTACTTTTTGCGAACCAATTTTTCATTCGCTTATGAGCCAATCGCAAAACTATCCGGAAATGTAGCATCCCGATACATCGGGACCCTCGGCTGTGTTTTTTCATGTAGCTGTGTTGAACTTGCTATATTTCCAGTGTTTTTTGCACGATCTTCCCAGCCGAGGGCGGCTGGGCTACATTTTTGCAATAGGCTCATTCATTTTTTATTCGTGTCATTCGTTTTCTGCTGTTTTTGCTTTTACTGATAACTGCCCCAGCACTTATTTCCTACATCAGGTAGAGGATCAAGTCAAGCGGAAGAACGATGACTTTGGGTTTATGCAAATAAGTGCTGGGGATAACTTTTTTACCTGTTTAATACGGTCATGTTGTTTCGGTGCACGACAGCGTCGTAGGGTTTGTCGCCCAGGGTCTTGGCTATTTGCGAGGTTTTCAGGCCTTTGATTTGTCGTAGCTGGTCGGCGGGATAGTTGCTCAGGCCTCTTGCTATCTCTCTGCCCGCTTCGTCGACGATAGCTACAGTGTCGCCCTTGACAAACTTGCCGCTGACGCACCGGATGCCCGATGGCAGTAAGCTCTTGCCGCGTTTTTGCAGAGCTGTCGCAGCTCCGGGGTCTATGGTGATAGCACCAGCGGGCTTGGCGGTTTGACCTATCCATCGCTGTCGGCTGGTGAGTTTTCGACCAGCTGGGACGAACACCGTGCCCAGCGTCTCCCCAGCCAGGAGCCTGGGCAAAATTCGCGGGGTTTTAGCATTGGCGATAACCACCGCTTCGCCGGCACGGGTTACAAGCTCAGCTGCGGCGAGCTTGCTAGCCATGCCGCCCGAGCCAAGCGCGCTGCGGTTAGGCTGAACAAGTTTCATCGTGCCTATGTCCACCTGTTCGACGGTGTCCACGACCTGCCCCTCGGCAAGCAGGCCATCGACATTGGTCAGCAGCACGAGCAGCTCAGCGGAAAGCAGATTGGTTATGTGGGCAGCGAGGATATCGTTTTCGCCGAAGCGGATTTCGTCCACCGCGACGGTATCGTTTTCGTTGATAATGGGCAGGGCCTGGTGCTCCGCCAGGGCGCCCAGCGTGTTGCGGATGTTGAGGTATCGCGTGCGGTCTTCGAAGGAGTCGCGGGTTACCAGCACCTGAGCTACCACGATGCCCCGCCGGGCGAAGATATCGTGAAATGTCCTCATAAGTTGGCCCTGGCCTATCGCAGCGAGGGCCTGGAGCTGGGGCACATCTTTAGGCCTGGCTGGGAGATTCATCTCGCCCAGCCCGGCTCCGATAGCTCCGCTGGCGACCAGAGCAACCTCCACGCCGCCGGCGCGAAGCTTGGCGATTTGGCCAGCGAGTTGGCTGATAGCTTTGCGGTCAGGCCTGCCACGCTCGTCGCATATCACGCCAGTGCCGACCTTGACCACAACTCGCCGAGTCTGGGTCAAAACATTTTGTCTTACGGAAGGTCCGGGCATATTTTTTAGAAAAAGTTATCAGTAAAAGCAAAAACAAGCAGAACCACGAATGGGCACTGATAAACACTGATTTTTTACTTCTCTTTTTACTTCTTTTTTTGCTTTTACTGACAACTGATTACTGGTCACTTTTTAACAAAAAATCTTCATGCTCTTTATGGTACATTCTGTTTTTGGTTACTGGTCACTTTTTCGTCATTCAGTATTTGCTGTTTTTCCTACTTGCCTACTTGCCTATTCCAGCATTTCCGTCGCTATATCGCCGGGGTGTATGGCTGGTACTCTGCCCAGGGTTTGACAGATTAGTTCTACGTTTCGGCGGGTAGCTCCTTGTTGACTTTGGACATATTGCTGGGCCTGGGCTCCAGCCGCTGCTGCCTGGTCTGGGTTGGCCAGCCAGTTTCGCAACTGCTCGATTAGTCCGTCGAGGTCGTCCACGGCGACGCAGCCATGCTTGGCAAGCGCCTGGGCCTGGGGGAAGTTGAATGTGTAAGGCCCAAAGCAGGTCGCCCTGCCCAAGGCAGCAGCTTCGATCATGTCACTACCGCCAGCTGGGATAAGTGATCTGCCTACAAACACAAAGTCTGCCAAGGCGTAAAACAATCTCAACTCGCCCATCGTGTCGCCGAGGATGACAGGCGACACAGCCGGGGGCGACTGCGCTACATCCGCATCCACAGCCGGGGGCGACTGCGCTACGCTGCACGCTGATCGGCGGAGGCAGGGGTAGCCCGCAGCTAATATCAGCCTGGCTACTTCGTCGAACCGCTCGGGCTTGCGAGGCACGATAGCCAATCTCAAGTCAGGCGAATCTTTCATCAAAGTAGCATAGGCCCGCAGTAGCAGTTCTTCTTCGCCCGGGCCTGTACCGCCAGCTACGAGCAATTTTTGTTGCGAGCCATCCAGCCCGAGCAGCTGGGCTAGTTCGTCCTGACCCGGCAGGCGGCTGGCTACCTCCACCGAGTCGAACTTCATCATGCCCGTTACATGTACCTTGTCTTCGCTCGTGCCCAGGGCGATAAACTTCTCCGCGTAGACTTCGTCCTGCACGCCGATAGCTGTCAGCCTGTTAAACAACTTGCCCGCGAATTTGCCCAGCAGTTTGTATCGCGGGTAGCCCTTGTTCGGACTCATCCTGCCATTGACGATAACCGCTGGGACGCCCCGGCTGTTGCACTCCGCCAGGAAGTTAGGCCAGGCTTCGCCCTCTATAAGGATCACTAAGCCAGGCCTAAGCCTGTTCATCGCCCGCTTGACCACCCAGGAGAAATCCATAGGCCATTGGAAAACATCATGGGCTGGAGCGAAGAATCGCTGGGCGGCTGCCAGGCCCGTGTCGGTCGTCGAGGAGACCACGATTTTGAAGTCCGGCAGTTGGCTGTGGAGCTCAGCTACCAGCCCGCGCGCGGCACCGACCTCGCCCAGGCTGACACCATGAATCCAGATGACGGGCTGGAGACCATAGCGAGCAGGAACCTTGCCCAGCCTCTCCGACCAGCCGCGACGATATCGGCCATAGCGAATCATTCGCACCAACAGCACAGGCGAAGCCACTAGCAGGGCCAGGAAGTATACGATGTCGAGTATTATTTTCATGAACACAGTATGCCCAGAACCGGGCGAATTGGCAACAGGGAAATAGCAAACACTGGCAATTTCATCAGCTCGAAATTTCGTCTCGGAGACTTTCTCGTTAAACTAAAACTTTGTCCAACTCTAAAAACTGATATTCTGGCTTGGCGGTAAAAAGGTCGCCAGCAATTGTTTCAAGTTTTTCCCTGGCTGCCTTCAATGCGCATGGCGATTGGTCAATGCCTATCCAGCTTCTATTATTGGTTTGCGCTGCTTTTAGTGTAGTGCCGGAACCGCAGAAACAATCCAACACAATGCTGCCGACATTGGAAGATGTGCGAACGATCAAATCCAGCAAGTCGGGATTTTTTTCGGTCGGATAGACGGGATACTGAGGGTCTTTATATTCCCAAATATCCTGAACTCTTTTACCGTCGCGTTCATCCGCAAAAAGTATTTTTCTTGGATTCCCCGTGGGAGACCACTCGATCAGACCATCATCGTCCCATTGTTCGAGCGTTTGGACATCCGCTCTCCAGTGCCTGCCTTGTGGCGGCATTTTACCTTTGAATGGCTGATTGGATTTTCCATTTTCCGTTTCGCCTGGCGCGTGAATCGGGACAATTGTGTACCGCCTGCCTTGTGCGTTAATTTTAGGAAATAATTTTTCAATGTCTTTTTCAGTGTATTTTTCTCTTGGCTCATTCCATATTGGATTTGAAGATTTCGTGTAAAAAAGAATCAGGTCTTTTCATAGTTATAGTTGGTATAAAAACTCGCGAAGCACCAGGGCGCTCATGATATTGAGGTTTTTATAAGTTTCCGTTATCGACTTGAACATCTTGTTGTTTCCCTTAATATAAAGCACTCCATCCAAAATTGCATTTTTTATGGCTTTTACTTTTTTAGTGCTGATTGTACTAATGGCATCATTGAATTGCGCATTTTGATGGCCTCCGAAATCAGTAAGAAACTTCGCCTCACCGATAACATATTTCCCGTTAAACCTGCCGATGAAATCAAGTCCCTTAGGGTGATTGCAATCCAACTCATCTTTTGCAAAATCCATGAGCATTTTGTCGCTGCCACCGAGGATTGCATCTTCGTTGTCAGCCATAAACGCATCCAGGCCGACGGGTTGGAGGCCTGGCGATTTTCTGTTCAGCCAATCCCTGAACATAGGCCCAATTTGCCTGTTTGTTTCCTTTGGCTCGCTGCATCTTTCAAAAATTTTATCAAGCCCCCAAGCCCCATCTCATATAATCTGCCACAAATCCGGTTTATAGTTCTGGGATTTCTACTTATAGATGTTTCATCTCTTTTGAGATACGCAATATAACTATCTTCGATTGGAAATAAATTAAGTTTGAGAAGTTCTCTTAGCAGGGCGTCATTGTTTTTGCGTTTGAACGGTTTTTCAATATCAGCCCAGGAGTCTTCATTAATTTCCCGTATACCTTCGGGGATCGTCGGGTATACCTGGAAAAGATCGTCAAGATAAGACCTCTGATTAGCGTAATCGATACTCAATTTTATACAATGGTTCATTCAGTGGTTCTCCGGATTGTATTGTTTCTCATCGCCTCTGTCAGCCTGGCCAGGTCGCCCGCGACCGAGGCGTCGTAAACGGTGTCGCCAACCCGCACGACCACCCCGCCGATGAGGTCGCTCTGAATGTTGGTGTGCAAAACGGGCGTAGCTTGCAGAGCTTTGGCTAACACCTGCCGCAACTGCTCCCGCTGGGCGTCGCTGAGTTCCACCGCGGAGGTTACACTGACGTCCACCAGGCCTGCCCGTCGCATGAGGATATCGCTGAACTGCTGTGCGATGGCCTGGATAAGTTCCACCCGGCCATTGCAGGCCAGGACACCCAAAAGCTGCTCGACGGGCCTGGAGACTCGCCCGGCGAAAATTCGCTTGATCAGACCCTCGCGTCGCCCGCGGTTCATAATCATTGTCGCCCCGGCCAATAGCTCGCGCCCGCCTGGGGTTTGGCGGATTAGCTGGGCAATGTCACCAAGTTCCGCTGCGGTATTTTGCAGCTGGTCGCCCTGGCTCTGGGCCAACAGATCGACCAAGGCCTGGGCATATACCCGGGCGATGGTGATAGCCTGGGGGTCCATGACGGTCTTGGTTTTGGGGGAGTGGGGAGCGATGGTCATTGCTCGCCCTCCTCGCCCTTGTCCATCTGTTCCGCAGCCTGGGCTACGAGCCTGTTGTGGTCGTCGGCAGAGAGTTTTTCCTGCAAAAATTGTCCCGCTATTTCCCCCGCCACCTTGGCGGTGGCAGCCTGAATATCCTGCCTGGCCTGGGCCTTGGCCTGGGCGATGTCCTTCTCTGCCCGGGCGACAACCTCCCGAGCCTGGTCGCGGGCGGTGTCCAGGATTCTGGTAGACTCAGCTGCAGCCTCCCGCCGGGCCTGACCAAGGACTTGCTCAGCCTGGACGTCGATGTTCTCCAGCTGTCGGCTTAGCTCCGCCTGGGCTTCGTCAGCCTGGGCTTGCTTGGCGTCGGCGTCGGTCAGTCTCTTTGCGATGTCCTCATCCCGTCGGCGAAGCTGGTCTATAACAGGCCGCCACGCGTACTTGCTAAGGACAGTCGCCAGGCCCAGGAAAATCAGCAGCGCCGCGATGGCCTGGCCCAGGTCGCCGGGGTAAGGCCCGGCGCTCGCACTGGCCAGGCTCGGCGCAGCAAGCACCGTCGTAGCCAACAAAGCCATCGCAGCCGAACCCGAATGTCGCTGATGTCTCGTCATGACGGGGAACCTCGCGACGCCCAGACTAGACGCTCAGGACGCTCAGCAGGCACACGACGATGGCGAAGAGCATGCCGCCCTCGACCATCGCAGCGGTAACTATCATCGGGGCAAACATGGCCCCGGCTGCTTCAGGCTGCCGAGCCATGGCGTCGATGCAACTGCTGCCGATGCGACCCACGCCGATGCTGCCGCCGATAGCTGCCACGCCGGCACCGAAACACGCGCCGAGAACAGTAAGCCCTCTGCCAAGGCTAACGCCCCTGGCCGGCTGGGCTTCTTGAACGACACTGGACTCGCCGTCCGCCTTGGCTGGGGCATCGTCCCCAGCTCCGCAAGCCAGGGCTGGGAATATCACCAGCACCGCCAACGCTAATACAACTTTACAAAATTTGCTCATCTTTCATTTCTCCTGATTTCTTCAATGACCCAGTGAATGTTCCGCGTATAGCCCGATGAACAGGGCGGTGAGGAAAGTATATATGTATGCCTGCAAACCCGCTACCAACAATTCCATAAGGTCTACCAGCACGCTGGCAACTATGCAGACAGGCGCGACATAAAACGCGTGGATATTTTTCTCCGCCGCTGCGGTGACAATGCTCTGAAAGGAAGCGACGCTGGTCTGGACAATGAACATCATCACCACCGCTACCAGAAAATGGCCCGCCAGCATGTTCGCAAAAATACGGATCATCAGGGCGAAACACTTAGCCAGGGCGCCAAGGACTTCCAGCAAAACCATGGGCAGCAGGAGTATCTTGCCCGTTACCCCCGGTATGATCGGGGCAAAGCTCATCAGCCAGGCCAGCGGAGCAGCCAGGACGCACACCGCCACGGGCAGGCCCTTGCTGCGGCGAAGCTCCCGAGCTGACCGCCACAGGCCCGTAGCGATGATAACGATTAGCGTCAGACCAGCCAGGGCTGCGCACACCGTCAGCACGCTCGTTGGCGTCGCGCCGATGAGGTAAACATTGCCGGGTATCGCATGGCAGATGGCTTCGAGCGGCACGAGACCTATAAGGTTCATCCCCAGCACGAAGACGAACAGGCTCAGGAGCATCGGCAGGAACGCATAAGCCCTGCTGCCCAGGGCGGGGACTGCTATCTGGTCGCGGACGAACAACACGAGGACTTCCACCACCCCCGCAGAACAGCCTATGCGTCTGGCCCGACGAACTCGCCAGGTCAGCCAAACGCAAAGCACCGCTGCGACCAGCAACATCGAAGCGATTGCACTGCTCATCCAGGTTATCTGCATCCCACCAACCTTGACCACACAGCCAGGCCAGGGGTGGTCGGTAACATGGTTCAACAAAAACTCCGCGGGATTTTGCAATGCCAATATCATTCTTTAGTTGACTGGTTGATCAGTTGATTGGTTGACTGGTAAAAGATTACAAAAAAAGAACTTCATGCTCTTCATGTGCTTTATGGTGAATTTTTGGTTGGCCAGGAACGGTTACTATCGTTGTTTGTTATTTTGTTTCCTCAACGCGCGGACTACCCAGGCGCACTCGCACCCCAGGCCGACGAGGTAAAATAGCGACATCCAAATGATCAGCGGCACTGGTTCCAGTTTGAAAAGCCACCACGCCCCAGTCATGAACACCGCGCAGATAATCAGCCTGAGCAAGCTCGAGCCGGAAAATGTCATCGCAGCGGAATACTTGCCCAGCCCCGCCGCAGCGGTAACCAGCAACCCGTTGACGAGCATAACGCCCACCACGATAACACCTGCTGTCAGTTCCGCCCAAAGCCCCGCCAGGCCATGCGTCAGCCAGGTTGGCCAGGCTCCAAATGCACCCAAGCCCAGCGAGATAGGCAATAGCCAACCCAGCAGGCCCCGAAGGCGGATGTCAAGCGGGCCACCTTTGTCGATAGCTGTTTTAGTGTCGTCCGTCATAACTATAGCCGCAGGATATGCCTAAATAGGCAAATAGGCAAGTAGGGAATATGGAATAGGGAAAAACAGCAAAACGAATGACATGGGATGAATGCATTGGGCATTGGTTTTTCAATGGGTATTGGATATTTGGGCATTGGGTATCTTTTCGTTATTCGTCATTTGCTGTTTCTGTTGCTTATTTGCTTATTTGCATATCTCGCCAAAAGGTGTATCATGTCGACGTATCGTATTTACTCTTCGAAGAAAGCAGGTGGAACTATGTCGAAATATGCGATTGTTATAGCTGCTTGGCTGTTGGCCTTGGCTCCAGCTCCCTGCATCGCAGCGGATGACGAAAAGCAACAGCTTGACAAGGCTATGAATGAACTGCTCCAGCCTGCTCCCGCGGTGGACAGCCAACCCTCAGCAGAGGACAAACCCGCACCCAAAGCCAAGCCCGCGCCGAAAGCTGCACCCAAGCCCGCGCCGAAAGCTGCACCCAAGCCC
>JAOZNE010000012.1:2356-11797 GCA_029933955.1 Phycisphaerae bacterium | reverse complement strand
CAAGCCCGCGCCGAAAGCTGCACCCAAGCCCGCGCCGAAAGCTGCACCCAAGCCCACACCGAAGTCTGCGCCAAAACCCGCGCCGCGTTGCGCTTCGCCGAGCCAAGCCTCCCCTGGCGTGTGGGTTCCCTGCTCGAAACCTGTCCCCGCCAAGCTGACCCTCAAGGCCCCCGCCAAGCCCGGGCAGGGGCAGTCGCCGCAGGATGTTGTGTACGTGTTGGATCGGTCGGGTTCGATGGTGGGGCATTGGCTCTGGGCCAGGGACGACGTGCTCGAGGCGGTCGGGGCCTTGCCCGCGGGCCAACGGTTTGCCCTGGTGATTTTCGGCACGAACGAGCCATTGAGCGTATACCCCGCTGCAGGCCTGGCCAGCTCTGGCGGCAAGGGCCGGGCGGACAAGCTCCTGCTCCAGGCCAACCCCGCTGGCGACACGGATATCGTCGCAGCTCTCAGCCGCGCGTTTGACGTCATGGCCGCTGCCAAGCCAGGTCGGGCGCAAGTAATTCGGCTGTACACCGACGGGCTGTTCCCCGCCGGCCAGGCTGTCGAGAACCTGCTGGAGCAACGCAACGCCGAGGGACGCGTCCGCATCGACACCTTCTTATATGGCATGCCCCTGCCCAGAGCGGTGGGCATACTCCAACAAATCGCCCACACCTCCGGCGGCAAGTTCACCTACGTTACCCGTCGAAAATAAAAACAGCAGAACACGAATGACACGTATAAAAAACGAATTGCACGATTTTTTTTTGCTGGGGTGTCTCTGTCTAGGCTTGGCTGGGTGTGGCAGCGGGCCTACCTTTGCTACCGCCTGGTCGCCAGACCCCGACCCCGCCCAGGCCGGTCGTCAGGCTGCTGAGAAAGCTATCGCAAAACTTGGCCCGGTTCCGCTCAAGGGCCTGATGTTCACCGTCTATTATCAGCAGAAAGATTTCACCTCCGGCGACCCGACAAAATATCTGCCAGACACCCAAGCTGAGCTTGCTGCCGCCCGGGCTATCGCGGAGGTCGCGTCGAAATCTTCCCCAAAAACTCCCACGCCAAGCCTGGGCTGTCGCGCGCGAGGCCTGTCGCGAGGCGGGACGCTTATCAAACGCGGCGTGCTGGTGTTGGCTATCGGAGGCGACCAGATACGCTGTACAACGACGGTCGCGCCGATACTCGCCGACCGCCAAGCCATCGCCAAGCGAATCGCGCGAGGCCTGAGCAGGCTGGGAGGCCAACTCAAACTTATTTTCCTCATGTCGGAAATGAAGCTGAACTTCGACAACTCCCAGGGCGCCGGGCCCGAGGGATTTATCCGCACTCTGCTTGGCAACTCGCCGCGCGGCGTGGTCGTGCTGGGGGGCAATAGCATGAACGACCCCGCATCGACGGACCAGGCCAGCCTGGCAGGGGCGGTCTTCGTCAATGGCGAGGTGAAGAAAAATTGCGTCGGTGCGATGGGCCTAGCTGGGCCTGTGCGAGTTTATTCCGCCCGGGCTGACGAGTTCAAACCGGCGGGCAAGTCTGTGTTGGTTACCGAAGCTCGTGGCAAGTGGGTCGTCTCGCTGAACGAAAAACCAGCTGCTGCGGTCTATCGCGAAATCCGTCGCATGGGCCAGGCTGAGCGGTTCACCTGCGACTGGCAGCATCCGGTGGGCGTGGTCTGCGGGCCAGGTGAGAGGCACTTGGAAATGATACTGAACTGGGTCGGCAAGAATGGCTTGGACAAAGACGCCAAGCCTTCGAAACTGCCGCCAGGCTCGTTGCGGTTTGGTGCGGAAATAGCAGCTGGGAACAGGCTGAAGATTCTCACCGGCGGCGACAACGCCCTGGCCATTTTGAAGTCCGCCAAGCAAGCCACAGCTGACGCACTGGCCAAGGCGCGAGAGGACAAAGCCAAGCCAGCCTTGCTCCTGGCGGTGAGTTGTTGTACTCGCGACATGAGGCTGCGAGCTTTTGGCAAAGGCCGCAGCGACGAAGTCCGCGACGGAATACTCCCAACCCTGGACAAGGCGAAAACCCCGATCTTCGGCTTCTACTCCTACGGCGGCCTGGGCCCACTGGGCGGAAAGTTTCAAAAACTCAGCCACGCCTTCCAAAACCACACCTTCCTGGCTGCGATACTAGCGGCCGAAGAATAGACAAGTAGGCAAATTTTGCTGTTACTGACAACTGCCAACTGATAACTTTGGTTTTACACTGTTCTCAGCGGGTCTTTGTCAGCTTTGGCCAGGGTTGTTTTCAGGTTTGGAAGTTTTGCTCGGAGTTTGGTTGCGAGCCTGGCTAGTGTGATTCTCTCGGAGTTGGAATGGCCCACGCATATCGCTGTTAGCCCCGCCGCTGCGGTGGCCAGGGCGTCGTGGTGTCGCATCTCGCCGGTGATGTAAACTTCCGCCCCTGCCCGGAGCGCGTCCTGCCAAAGCTCCCCGCACGACCCAGCTGCTACAGCTACGGTGCTTATCGTCGCAGCCTGGCTGGCTTGGCTTGGCCCAGCCTGGAGCACCTTGCCCACGCCAAGAGCTTTTTTCACCCTACCGATTATCGTCGCCAATTTCGCAGGCCTGGGCAGCGTGCCTACGCGACCCATACCCAGCGATTCATAGCTGTTTTCCAGCGGATACACGTCCACAGCTGGCTCTTCGTAGCTGTGTGCGAGCTTGATAGCCTGGACTACCCCGGCGGACTTTTCGCGTGGGACTATCATCTCCAGCCGCACTTCCTCGAGAGCTTCGCTCGAGCCGGGCCTGCCCACGGTGGGGTTGGTGTTTTCGCCGCAGCTAAACGTGCCGATGCCATGGGTGAAGAACGAACATTCCGAGTAGTTGCCGATTCGCCCAGCCCCCCCCTGGAACGCTGCCCGCGCGACGTCCGGCAGGTCGGCAGGAGGCGCGAAGACTACCACCTTGCACAACAGCCCAGCCGGGCTTGGCTGAATTGGTTTGCGGTCGCGCAGGTTCAGCACGTCGGCAAGGCAGTCGTTCGTCCCGCCGGGCGCGGCGTCCAGAGCGGTGTGCGGCGAGTAGACCGCCAGGCCTGATCGAATGATATCATACAGCACGGGGCTGGCTTGGCGGGTCAGGCGGGAGATGGGTTTGAAGATTATCGGATGATAGGCCAGGATCATTTCACAGCGTTTTCGCTTGGCTTCGGCCAGCACCGCGGCTGTCAGATCGATGCACAACATTAGCTTCCCCGCCGAGCTTCGCCAGTCGCCGGCAAGCAGCCCAACGTTGTCCCAATCCGCAGCCAGGGCTGGCGGAGCCAACTCGTCCAACACTTGCGTAACGTCACGCACCTTCATTTTGCACCGCCTCTTCTCGTTGCCCGCTGCACTCGCGTTGCAGCAATTCCTGATAGGCTGACATCAACTTGCGGGTTACCGCCCCTGGCTTTCCGTCGCCTACAACGTGCTTCTCCACTCCCACCACCGGGCGGATGCCCATCGTCGAGCTGGTCAGGAATATCTCATCAGCTTCGAGCATTTCCTTCACTCCCAGCGGCGTGGACTCGTCGCACTCCAGGCCTGGCTGTTCCGCGTCGCAAAGTTCTATCACCGCTTCGCGAACCACGCCCGGCAGAACCGGCGTATCGCGAGGCGGCGTGAAGACCTTGCCCCCCCGCACCAGGAAAACATTGCTGAAGCAAGACTCGGCCAGGTGATTGTCGGTCGTGTACCAAAGAGCATCCTCAGCTCCTTTGGCGGCAGCTTCGCTCCGGGCGAGAATCCGCGGCAGGTAACAGCCTGTCTTGTAGCCAAATGTCGGGTCACCGCTGTGCTGCTTCAGGGCGGTGATAACCACAGCGATACCGTCGCGGTACCACTGCGGGGGATACTCCGGCAGGGGCTTGGCGGTGATGATGGTTGTGGGCTTGCCGTCGGGCGGGCCTGGGGTTAGGGTTATTCGGCAGCGCGCCCTGGTCAGGCCATTGGCGTCGAGCACGTCGTACATGCCGCGGACAAGCTCGCCCGTGGTAGCTTGCACATCCAGGCCCAGCACTCGAATGGTCTCCCCGAGCCTGGCCAGGTGCCGCTCGAACCGGAACACCACGCCGTTATGGGCTAGCATGGTCGTAAAGACGCTTGCCCCGTGCAGCAAGGCTGGGTCGTCGACGCTTACCCTGGCGCCAGCTGCGGGGACAAGTTGGCCATTGAACATTACCTTGATCTGATCGGATTCACTCATGCCGGGATTGTAGTCTTTCCCCCGCCAATCCGTCAACCAATCCGTAAGCTAAGCGACTTTTTGTATGACAAAATTCTGAATACTGACTCCTCATTTTCCAACTTTTGTTCTGGCGGTGGCGGTTGCTGTCAGGCCCAGGTCTGCAACTTGGCCCGCTTGCAGATAGTGGTATCCCAGCCCAGCTATCATCGCTGCGTTGTCGGTGCAGAATCGCATTTCCGGCTTACGGAAGGCTATGCGGGTTTTGCCGGCGAGGTCTTCCGTCGCCTGGCGGAGGGCAGAGTTGGCCGCGACGCCGCCGCCCAGGATTATCGTCCGAGGAGAGAACCGTTCGACGGCCCGGCGGATTTTGATGGTCAGCGTGTCCACGACCGCCTGCTGAAAACTCGCAGCAATGTCCGCTATCTGCTGGGGCGAGAGATTTTCGATACCCCGGGGAGCGTCGCTTGCCTGGCCTGGCAGGCCGTTGACGTGGTACAGCACAGCTGTCTTTATACCGCTGAAGCTGAAGTCCAGCGATTGGCCTTTAAGCAGCGAGCGGGGAAACTTCACCGCATGCGGGTCGCCGGACTTGGCGACCTTGTCTACCACCGGGCCGCCGGGGTAGCCCAGGTTCAGAATCGCAGCGACCTTGTCAAACGCTTCGCCCGCGGCGTCGTCGATGGTATTGCCGATTAGCTCCATCTCCGTCGGGCCCGTGCAATGATACAGCGCGGTGTGGCCTCCCGAACAGATAAGGGCCACGGCTGGGTATTCGACAGGCCCCGCTTCCAGGGCGGCAGCGTAGGCGTGGGCGCGGACATGGTTCACGCCGATAAGCGGAACGCCCCATGCCCAGGCGAGGGTCTTGGCAGCCATGAGTCCGACCAGCAGCGAGCCTATCAGCCCGGGCTGATGCGTTACAGCTACAGCGTCGGGCTGGGGGTTTGGGCAAAGAGCAAGAGCTTCGTCGATGACGGTGTTGATAGCTTCGATATGGGCGCGCGAAGCCAGCTCGGGCACGACGCCGCCGAAGCGTTTATGCAGGTCTATCTGCGTAGCGACGACATTGCTCAGCACAGCCTGGCCATCGGCGACGACCGCGCAGGCAGTCTCGTCGCAGCTACTCTCGATGCCGAGGATTATTTTTTGTTTTGGTCTCATGGGTTTTTCGCAGGAGCTTTTTGTAGTCTTCGGATCGCTGAAGTAGTTTTATCGCGTGGGCGAGTTGTGGGTCTTGGGCAATTCGCAGCTGGGCTTGGGACTGGGGTTTTTCGCCAGGGGTTTTGCCCGGTGCCCGTGCCAGTTTCGTTCGCCATTTTTCGATTGACCGGGCCTGGAGCCTTGTTACAGGGACGCTCAACGTCGGCTCGACGCCCCAGACTTTGGCATTGTTTCGTCGTTGGATGGGCCTGGCCCGCTCTACGAAAAACTCCGCGGTGGTCAGGTTTGCCTGGCCGAGGTAGCCTGGCAGTTGCAGCATGGTTTGTACGCAGCCCTTGCCACGCGTCCGCGAGCCAACCAGCACAGCTCGGCCATTTGCCCGCAGCGCCCCGGCCAGGAGTTCCGCAGCGGAGCTGGTCTGGCCGTCTATCAGCACAACGATCGGCAGGGTTTCGTATGGCGAGTCGCGATGTGCCCGGCGGACTTTCTCCTTGCCGTCCTTGCCTACTATCGTAACGATGTCGCCCTGGCTAAGGAATATTTCCGCTGCTGCCACGCCAGCTGGGAGTGGCCCGCCAGGGTTGGCCCGCAAATCCAGCACGAACCCGCTGGGCGACTTTAGGCGGCGTAGCACGGCGAGCAATTCGCCGGGTGTGGTCGTGGCGAACTCAGCGAGTCTTATGTAGTACAGGCTGCTGCGTGGAATCCGCCAGGCCCGGCGGCCCAGGCCAGTGCGGGCGAGACTTTGGACGGTCTGGATGGGATATTTTTCGCAGATGAGTTTGACGATTTTTTTGCGCGCGGGTTTTTTATCGCGGGCTGGCATCAGCAGCGTCAGTTTCAGCTTTGTCCCGGCTGGTGCATGGAGCAGCCTACGCAGCCTGGCTGAGTTGCAACTCCGAGCCTGGACGTCGCCGATAGCCAACAGCCTGACGTTAGCCCAGTCGATATCCGCCCGAGCTGCGGGCGAGCGGGGCTGGGCGCCTATAATCGCCAGCCCAACCCGGCCTGGCTGGTCAGACTCCTGCCTGGCTTGGTGCCAATCGACGAGTAGCCCAACGCCACAACCCTGCCCCATGATACGGTTCGTCAAAGCCCTGGCCTGGCCCGGCGGGAAGTAACTCGAAAACTCGCCCAGCCCATCGACCATACCGGCGGCGGCGTCGCGACGCATCTTCGCCCGATCGACAGGCTTGTAATACTGCTGCTGAATCAGCTCGCAGACCTGGGATAGCTGGTCAAAGTCCGAAACCTCGCTGGCTGGTCGCGGGCAAGGGTGTCGCCAAGTGAGTAACAACACCGCTACCATCGCTAATAATATCAGAATCCAAATTAGATTTCGCCTGGGCATGGCATTGAAAATATCAGAAAACGGCAGAATGACCAAGGCCAAAATACCAAGGCCCATTGAAGATCAGTGAGTGTGCGACCGGATTTTCTGGCCGGGTTTTCTGCCTGTCAAACAACTAGCTCAGGACTGATTCTTGCGTACATAATCGGACATATTATAATGTCGCGCGCGGTTGTCACTGCGAAAAACGGACAACGCCAATCGGGTTTTCGTAACTGTATGTATTGAAAGAATATGCCGGCGTGTTTTTTTGTCGCTCAGCCAGGCTGGGGCCGCTGGAGGTTCGCGGGGGCGACAAAAACCGCGACGACTGGACATTCGTCGGCGATGGCGACCTGGCCCGGACGCTTACGCTTGCCCGTGGCGCTCAAGCTCTAAAAGACCGCGGGTTGAATATCCAGGTCTCAGGCCGATAGTTAATGCTGGCCATGCCGGCCCAGGGGTCGGAGAAATGGGACTACGCGGATCGGCTCAACAACATCCAGTGTACCCTATCTCTCTTATTTATCGAGGGGATAAATCATGGATAAAAATAGAGACGCCGGCGACATGCTCGGCGTCTCTATTAGTGTGTATTCAGATTTTCATAACTAATCAACCAGTCCGCAGGTCATGCCCAGCACTTATTTGCTGCGGCCATGGTAAACATGGCAGATAAGTGCCTGGGTTGCATGGCAAAACAGAAAAAACACGGGCAAGATGTCCATGCTACTCAACCAATTAAACTACAGCTCCGATAATGGCTTGGGCTTCTTCGTCCTCGGCGTCGTAGTCGGTTACCATCAGGTTGGTCGTCAGCAGAAGTCCCGCTACGCTCGATGCGTTTTGCAACGCGGTGCGGGAGACCTTGGCTGGGTCTATAATACCAGCTGCCACGAGGTTTTCGTATTCGCCGGTGCGGGCGTTGTAGCCCTTCTTGCAGCCTGTTTCTAAAATCGTCGCTGCGACAACATCGCCATCTTCGCCCGCGTTGTCCGCTATCTGAATCGTCGGAGCCTGCAATGCGACAGCTACGATATCCACACCGATTTTCTCATCGCCCCGGGCCTTGGCCCGCGACTCTTCGACCGCAGCGATGCAGGAGAGGAATGTCGTCCCGCCGCCTGGTACGACACCTTCTTCCGAAGCCGCCCGTGTTGCGTGGATGGCGTCGTCGATGAGGTCTTTGCGTTCCTTCATTTCGGTTTCGGTCGCAGCCCCTGCCCGGATCACAGCCACGCCGCCGGTGAGCTTGGCCAGGCGTTCCTGAAGTTTCTCCCGGTCGTAGTCGCTGGTGGTGGTTTCCATCTGTTTGCGGATGCTCGCCACGCGGGCCTGGAGGGCTTTCTTCGTGCCGGCGCCTTCAACGATGGTGGTGTCTTCTTTGCTGACGATAAGCTTCTTAGCTGAGCCTAGCTGGGTCAGTTCGATGTCCTCGAGCTTGACGCCTAAATCTTCGGTGATGACCTCGCCGCCGGTGATGGTAGCAATGTCGCCCAGGATAGCTTTGCGTCGGTCGCCGAAGGCAGGGGCCTTGACGGCACAGACGTTCAGCACGCCGCGGAGCTTATTGAGAACCATCGCAGCCAGGGCGTCGCCCTCGACGTCCTCAGCGATTATCATCAAAGGCCTGCCGCTCGTGGAAACCTTCTCCAGCAGCGGGACGAGGTCTCGCAGGGAGGAGAGTTTCTTTTCATGGATGAGGATGTACGCGTCTTCCAGCACAGCTTCCAGCGTGGTGGGGTTGGTCATGAAGTAGGCTGAGATATAGCCCTTGTCGAACTGCATACCCTCGACGACTTCCAGCTCGGTCGCGGTGCTCTTGCCTTCCTCGACGGTGATAACGCCATCGGTTCCGACCGCGTCGAATGCCTCAGCGATCAGGCTGCCGATCGCTTCGTCGCCATTGGCGGAAACCGTTGCGACCTTGCGGAGGTCTTCGATGCCCTTGACCTTCTTGCTGATGGTTGCGATATGCTCCACCGCAGCCCGGACAGCAATGTCTACCCCGCGCTTCACGCCAACGGGGTTGGCACCAGCTGCGACGGTTTTCATGCCCTCGGCCATCAGAGCTTCTGCCAACACGACCGCGCTGGTCGTGCCGTCGCCAGCGACATCGGATGTCTTGCTGGCAACCTGATTAGCCATCTTGGCACCCATGTTTTCGAACGGGTTTGGCAGGTCGATTTCTTTCGAGACCGACACGCCGTCCTTGGTAACCTTCGGACTGCCGAACGACTTTTGCAGCAGGACGTTTCGGCCTGTCGGGCCTAGCGTAACTTTTACCGCTCCTGCCAACTTCGACACGCCAGCCAATATCGACGCCCGAGCGTCAGCTTCATATAACATTTGCTTCGCAGCCATGGTGTTGCTCCTTGATTCTGCCGAACGCGAAGACGCTTATCCGCGCAACCCGCGTTCCGTTTTTTGTCATTCCCGCGAAAGCGGGAATCCATTCTTTTTTTTCATGTAGCACAGCCGGGGGCGACTGCGCTACATTTCTGGTAGGTTTTACTCAATGATAGCAAGCACATCGGACTCGCGAAGTATGACGAGTTCGTCGCCGGCGACTTTAATTTCCGTGCCGGCATACTTGCCGTAGAAAACTTCGTCGCCGACCTTGACGCCCAGGGCGCCTCGTTTGCCGCTGTCGAGCATCTTGCCAGGCCCAGTCGAAACAACCTTGCCTCGCTGGGGTTTTTCCTGGGCACTGTCAGGCAGGACAATCCCACCAGCTGTCATCTGCTCAGCGTCGCACTGCTTTACCACAATCCTGTCATCCATAGGTTTCAATTTTGT
>JAOZNE010000012.1:0-2256 GCA_029933955.1 Phycisphaerae bacterium | reverse complement strand
ACCGAAGCTGCGTTTTGCAAAGCGGTGCGGGTAACTTTTGTGGGGTCTATCACGCCAGCCGCTACGAGGTCTTCAAACACCAATGTGTCCGCGTTGAAACCCTCGCTGCCAGATGCTTTTTCCACCTTGCTCAGCACGACCGAAGCAGCCTCGCCGGCGTTTTCGGCTATCTGTTTCAGCGGGGCTGCGAGAGCTTTGTAAACAATGTCCAGCCCGGTAGCTTCGTCGCCATTGGCTTTGAGGTTTTTGATAACCTTTCGTCCGCGGAGCGGAGCCACGCCGCCACCTGGGAGGATGCCCTCTTCGATAGCTGCTCGCGTAGCATGCAGTGCGTCTTCGATGCGGGCTTTGATTTCCTTCATCTCGCTTTCGGTCGCAGCTCCGACATTTATTCGAGCCACGCCGCCTGCGAGCTTGGCCAGGCGTTCCTGGAGTTTTTCGCGGTCGTAATCGCTGGTGGTGGTCTCTATCTCGTTGCGAATCTGTGTGATTCGGCCTTGGATATCAGCCGTCGTGCCAGCCCCCTCGATAATGGTCGTGTTGTCGTTGTTGATACGGACTCGCTTGGCTGTGCCAAGGTCTGCCAGCTCGACCGTGGCCAGGTCTATGCCCAGGTCTTTGCTGAAAACCTTCGCGCCGGTCAGCACGGCGATGTCGTCGAGCATAGCTTTTCTGCGGTCGCCATAGCCCGGAGCCTTGATAGCACAGACATCCAAAACGCCGCGGAGCTTGTTGACCACCAGCGTAGCCAGGGCTTCGCCATCGACATCTTCGCTGATAATCAACAGCTGTTTTTTAGCTTTGGCAGCCTTCTCCAGCAGCGGGACGATCTTGGTGATGCTGGAAATTTTTTCCTCGTGTATGAGGATGAGAGGCTTGTCCATGACGCATTCCATCGCGTCGGGGTCGGAGACGAAGTGCGGGCTGAGGTAGCCTCGGTCGAACTGCATGCCCTCGACCACATCGATGTTCGTATCGACGCTCTTGCCTTCTTCGACAGTGATAACGCCATCGCGTCCGACCTTGGACATAGCTTCAGCTAACATCTTGCCCACCGCGAGGTCGTTGTTGGCACTGACCGATGCGATGTTGCGGATGTCGTCGTCGCTCTTGATGGGCGTGGACATCTTGGCTAGTTCCTCGACCACCGCGGCTACAGCTTTGCGAATGCCGCGGGCCAGGGCCATCGCGTCGGCACCGGCGGCGAGGTTGCGATAACCCTCTGTGAAGATAGCTTCTGCCAAAACCGTCGCGGTCGTCGTGCCATCGCCCGCGGTGTCGGATGTTTTGCTGGCTGCTTCTTTGACCAGCTTGGCACCCATGTTCTCGATCTTGTCCGTCAGCTCGATTTCCTCTGCTACGGTAACGCCGTCTTTTGTAACGGTCGGCGCGCCCCAGCCCTTGTCGAGGATCGCACAGCGGCCTCGCGGGCCCAGGGTACTCTTGACCGCACGGGCCAACTTTTTTACGCCAATAAGCAAAGCCTCGCGGGCTTCGGTGTCAAACGCCAGTTCTTTAGCAGCCATCGGCTAAGTCTCCTTAATCGTTGTTTCGTATTTTTTGCTACACAGATAACCCCAGTATAACAGCAATTGGCGTGCCAAAGCTCTTGCTCGCAACGCAACCCCCTGCAACCGCAGATGTTACAAGACAAACTCGCTTCCCTATCGCGAAGTTGAACACTGCAAGTCTGACAGGATATCAGCTCCCCAGACCCGTTTTGACAGCATATTATCGTGGAGAAAAAAAGCGGATTTACCGCGAAGGAACACGAGGAAAGCAAAGATGAGAGGTTGGGTAAAAATTGAATATCCAATACCTGACGAAAGAAGGGAAAAGCAAAACAGACACAGAAAACCCCGCCACCCGTTAATATCGGAATCGATTGCGATACCGATAGCGATTTCGATATTAACGGGTGGCTTGGACGTCTCGTCCATGCTACGAGATGTTCATGCTATCCCTCAAAATAAAAATTCGTGTCATTCGCGTTCCGTTTTTTTCTGTTGCCTATTGCCTAAACTTTTCGAAACAGACAACCTCGTCGAAACTTTTGCGGGGTTTGTCGGTTTTGGGCAGCCCAGCTGGGTATCCTATTGTCAACATCTCGATGATTTTCGCCTCGGCGGGGATGCCCAGGATTTCCTTGCAGTCGGCCTGTCTGAAATGGCCTATCCAACAAGTACCCAGCCCCTCCGCTACAGCTGCGAGCGTCATGTGATCCAACGCTATCGCACAGTCCACCGGGGCGGCTGG
>JAOZNE010000127.1:0-5997 GCA_029933955.1 Phycisphaerae bacterium | reverse complement strand
TGAACCTGGCCTTCGACGAGATGGGCGCGAACTACAACGCATTCACGTCCGAGGAAAATACGGTCTACTTCGCATCGGTGTTGCCGGAGTTTCAGACAGATTGCATGGACTTGCTGTGCGACATACTTCGGCCCAGCCTGCGACAGGAAGATTTCGATATTGAAAAGGGCGTGATTCTCGAAGAGATAGCTATGTATGAGGATCATCCGCACTTTCGACTTTACGACAACCTGATGCGGCGACACTTTGACTCGCACCCGCTGGGCAATGTTATTCTCGGCTCGGCTGAGTCTATTTCCAATATGGCCCGGGACGATATGCAGGCTTATTTTGACAGGCGATATTCGCCCACGAATGTAACGCTGGTGGGTGTGGGAAATCTGGACTTCGACGCGATGGTAGACCAGGCGAGGCGGACGTGCGCGTCTTGGCAGCGGCTGGAGGCCAGCAGGGTGGCCGAGCCAAGTCGACCCGTTGGCAGCAGAGGCGTGATAACCGATGCGAAACTCACCAGGCAGAATATCGGTCTGATGTGTCAGGCCCCTTCGGGCCAGGATGAGCGACGGTTTGCTGCGCAGATTTTGGCCAATGTGCTGGGTGACGCCACCGGTAGCAGGTTGTACTACGCCCTGGTCGAGTCAGCCTTGGCAGACGACGCCCAGATGACATACAGCCCGATGGACGGCGAGGGCGCGTTGATGACCAGCGTGTCTACAGATCCGGAAAAGGTTGCCCAGGTGCTGGGGGTTATCGACGAGGTTTTCCGAAAGTTTATCGACGAGGGCCCGGGCGAGGCTGAGCTTCAGGCTGCGAAAAATAAGATAGCATCCCAGGCTACGCTTAGCGGCGAGCTGCCGATGGGTCGGCTGACCTCGGTCGGGTTCGACTGGGTGTATCGCAGCGAATATGTCCCGCTGGCCCGGCAGATAGACGTGATGTTCGCGGTTTCCGCGGACGATGTCCTGACCCTGGCCCAGCAGTGCAACCTGCCAAACGCGACACTACTGACACTAGGCCCACTGGAAAATTTACCGGCGTGAAATTGATTTCGGATTTTTGATTTTGGATTTCGCTGCGCGGCGATAAAGCGTCGAATTATGAATTATAGCACAGTCGGGGGCGGCTGTGCTACGTGAAAGGAGACTCGCATGGGTGTCGAAACTTTTGAACTTGGTGTTATCGGCGGCGGGAATATGTCCAAGGCTATTATCGCCTCGGCGACGGCGAGCGGGTTTTTGCGGACCGAGCAGATCGTCGTGGCTGAGCCCCTGGCCGAGCGTCGGGCTGAGCTGGGCGAGACGCTGGGCGTAGCGTGTGTGGCGGAGAATCTCGTCGCGGGCCGATGTCGGCGGGTTATGTTGGCGGTTAAGCCTCAGGTCATGAGCGGGGTGCTCTCTGCTGGCCTGGCGGAAGTCATTAGCGGCGAGACGCTCGTTATTTCTATCGCAGCGGGGGTCTCCTCGGCGTTCCTCTACGAGAAACTCTGCGGGCGGGGCAGGGTCGTTCGCGTCATGCCAAACACACCCATAATGGTCGGCGCCGGAGCCTCAGCTATTTGCCCGGGGCCTCGAGCGACCTCGGCTGACCTGTCCTGGACGCGGGAACTTTTCGCAGCTGGCGGGTTGGTCGTCGAGGTGGAAGAAAAACTCATCGACGCCGTCGTGGCTGTCTCAGGCTCGGGGCCTGCCTACTTTTTCTACCTGTTCGAGGCGATGATAACAGCTGGCGTGGCGGAGGGTCTCGACCGGGCGACAGCGACGCAGTTGGCGGTAGCTACTTGCAGTGGGGCGGCGAAACTCCAGGCCCAGACCGGCCAAGACCCCGCAGAGCTTCGCCGACAGGTAACCAGCCCGGGCGGCACGACCCAACGAGCTATCGAAACCCTCGATACAGCAGGCGTGCAGGAATCGTTGGTCAAAGCCTTCCGAGCCTGCGCCCAACGAAGCAGGGAAATAGGCAAACAGGAGTCCACGGATTACACGGATTTTTAGGAAGAAGATTACACGGATTTTTTGTTTTTTTATCGGGGGCGGATTCAAGTAGTTTGTTCAGGGCAAAAAAAACGCGACGTCCAGGCGGAGGGGGGCCTGAACGTCGCTAAAAGCTGCGCCCCAAAAATACAGGTGGAGGGAGACCTGTACTATCGCTTGGGTGCAGCGGACAACACACATACCAACATATAACTCGGAAATAAACAAGGCAAACCTTTAAGAAATAGTATTTTTTTAATACTTTTCCTTGTTGCCCATGTTTTTCCGCATATTTCTTCACTTTTTCAGGCGAAAAAAACACAAAACTCACCGTGAAGCACATGAAGAGCATGAAGTTTTTTGTTTCTAAAAAATCTTCAAGTCCTTCATGGTGCAATCCATTTCCGCGTATTTTCTAACAAATAATTCATGTTTATTCGTGTCTATTGGTGGTTCTTTTAGCTGCATCCTAGCGATGAGCCGCAGTTGTGGCATTTGTAGCAGTTGCCGTTTCGGACGGTTATCGACCCACACGTCGGGCAGGGCGGGGCGTCTTGCTGGAAGTGTGAGAACTGCATATCCACCCGCTCGAACTGCTTTGGCAAGAGCCTGTTGTTCGTAGCTACGGCCACGGCGGTTTTTGTAGCCAGGCCTCCCTCGCCGTCGTCTGCTGGCAGATATCCGCCAAGTAGTGCGCCGGCAGCCCCCGCATCCGTGCTGGGGGACTGCTCAACGCGATTTTCCGAGGTTTTTTTGTCATCCCTGATGGCCTCGGGCGCTGCCTTGATTAGTTTCGTCCGCGACGCGAGCTCCAACGGCTTTTGGGCTGCTGGGGGTATGGCGTGGTTTTTCTTTGCCTGATTTCTATCCGGGGCGTCGTCTTTGTTCAGGAAGGTCTGGTTCAGCCAACGGAAGATATAATCCACGATGCTCTTGGCGAAGGGGATGTTCCGGTTGGATGTCATGCCGCTTGGCTCGAAGCGTTGGTGCGTGAACTTCGTAATCAGCGACTCGAGCGGCACGCCGTACTGGAGGCAGAGGCTAATCGCCGTGGCGAAGGCGTCCATCATGCCCCCGACCGTTGAGCCTTCCTTGGCCATGGCGATGAAAACCTCACCGGGCATACCGTCTTCGTACAGCCCGACAGTTATGTAGCCCTCGTGGCCTGCCACGTCAAACTTATGCGTTATGCTGGGCCTGGTTGCGGGCAGCCTTTCGCGATGCGGGGCACGCTTGGCTGCGTCCAGGTCGGCCTGGCTGATGCCGGAAAACTCTTCCAGTTTTTTCTTGGCCTGGACATTTTTCGTGTTGAGAGGCTGAATCCGTTTGCTGCCGTCGCGATAGATTGCGATAGCTTTCAGGCCGGTTTTCCAGCCATCCATATAGACCTGCATAATCTCATCGACGGTCGCTTCGTTTGGCATGTTGACGGTTTTGGAAATCGCGCCGGAGATAAAAGGCTGTACCGCGGCCATCATGCGGAGATGGCCCATGTAGTGGATCGACCGCGACCCGTTGGCGGGCCTGAACGCACAATCGAACACCGGGAGATGTTCCTCCGCCAGGCCCGGGGCGCCTTCGATAGTGTCGTGTTCGTCGATGTACTCCATAATCTCGGAGACATGATCCTGCGAATAGCCCAGCCTTTGCAACGCCAGGGGAACCGTCTGGTTGACGATTTTGAACATCCCGCCGCCGGCTAGCTGTTTGTACTTCACCAGTGCGATGTCAGGCTCAATGCCCGTCGTGTCGCAGTCCATCATAAAGCCGATCGTACCTGTCGGTGCCAAGACGCTCACCTGCGCGTTGCGATATCCGAACTGTTCGCCAGCTGCGTATGCTTCGTCCCAGGCAGCCTCGGCTGCACGGTGCAGACCTTCGGTGCAGAGGCTCTCGTCGATCTCAGCTACGGCAGAGCGGTGCATGCCGACTACGTGCAACATCGATTGGCGGTTTTTGTAGAACTGCGGGAACGTGCCGACCCGGCTGGCGATTTCGGCGCTGGTCGCGTAGGACGTGCCTGTGAGAATCGAGGTAATCGCCCCGGCAACAGCTCTGCCGCCGTCGCTGTCGTAGGCCAGGCCCAGCGACATTACCAGCGCGCCGAGGTTCGCATAGCCCAGGCCCAACGGGCGGTAGTCGTGGCTGTTGCGGCAGATTTTTTCCGACGGATAGCTCGCGTGGTCTACCAGGATTTCCTGTGCGATGGTGAATATTCGTATCGCCGAGCGTAGCCTGTCGATTTCCATCGAGCCGTCGGACTTGCGGAACTTCATAAGGTTCAGGCTGGCCAGGTTGCAGGCAGAGTCGTCCAGGAACATGTATTCGCTGCACGGGTTGGACGCGCGAATCTCGCCGCTTTCCGGGCAGGTGTGCCACTTGTTGACCGTGGTGTGATACTGCACGCCCGGGTCGCCGCAAACGTGCGTGCCCTCAGCTATTTTCCGCAGCAGCTCCTGAGCGCGATATTTCACGCTAGGCTTGCCGTCGGTAATGTTGTAGGTCTGCCAATCCTGGTCGTCCATCGCAGCTTGCATAAAATCGTCGGTAACGCGGATGGAGAAGTTGGCGTTTTGGTACATCACCGATGCGTAGGCTTCGCCGTTGAACGAGCCGTCGTAGCCTTGCTCGATGAGTGCCCAGGCTTTTTTCTCCTCGATGCCCTTGGCTTCGATGAACTCTTTAATGTCCGGGTGGTCGCATCGGAGTGACTGCATTTTCGCAGCCCGGCGGGTCTTGCCGCCGGACTTTACCACGCCGGCGACCTGGTCGTATACCCGCATGAAGCTCAACGGCCCGCTTGGCGTGCCGCCGCCTGCGAGTTTCTCGCGCGAGCTTCGCAGGGTGGACAGGTCTGTCCCCGTGCCGCTGCCGTGTTTGAAAAGCTGGGCTTCCTGGGCAGCAAGGCGCATGATGTCCTGC
Source organism: Phycisphaerae bacterium (assembly GCA_029933955.1). Lineage (GTDB taxonomy): Bacteria > Planctomycetota > Phycisphaerae > SM23-33 > SM23-33 > B1-G9. The sequence continues at coordinate 1,105 of JAOZNE010000127.1, read as the reverse complement.
ATGTCGTCGTCGACGCCCTGGATGAAACAGGCTGAGGCTTGGGGATATTCATAGCCATTGTCTGTCGGCACGGGCTTGTCTTTTTTGGCGTCCCAGTGATAGCCGCTGTCGCCGGAGCTGACGCCGTTTTGGTGGAACAGGCCCACGTTGAACCAGACCGGCGAGTTGAACGCTCCGTACTGATTCACGCACAGCCAGGTCAGCTCGTCGTAGAAAGTTTCGGCGTCGGCGTCCGAGGCGAACAAGCCGTCGGCCTTGCCCCAGTCAGCGATGGTTCTGCTGACACGGTTGACCAGCTGACGCACGGAGTTTTCGCGTTGCCCCGAGCCAGCCTGACCGAAGAAATATTTGCTGACGACGACCTTTGTAGCCGTCTGCGACCAATCAGCTGGGACTTCGACGTCGTTCTGCTCGAAGATAGCTTCGCCCTTGTCGTCGGCAATGCGGGCTGAGCGTTTTTCCCAGGTAATCTGTTCGAAAGGCTTCTCGTCGGCGGTGGTGAATGTTCGCTCCACCGCCAAGCCGTCGTGGGCGTTGCGGGTTTGTCCAGCGTCGGTTTTCTCGCCCTGTTTCGATTTTCGCGTGTCGTCAGCCATTGGTACGTCCTGTCTTCTTCCATGAATTTTTCGAGATTTTCACAAGGCTCACCGATTTTGCCCGAAAACTCCCAAAAAAACCAAAAGTTCCCGAAAAAAATCAAAAAACCATTTCCGCCGAAGCCAGATGCGAACTGCCCTAATCGCATTGGGGTCAACAGGTCGAAGTATACGCAACATCTTGTAGGCGTCAAGAAAAATATTACTAAATATAGTGTTTTTTTATAAATCCATGTTTGCAAAAGATTTGTAGCGGATTTTTTTTCTTACATTCAGTTTGTAAACAGCTTTCAACAGTTAATTATACGCGAAATTTTTGTTGCGAGACCATTAAAACTCTATCTATTGTGGTTGAATTATTTTTATACACAACCTGTAGGTGTTAGGGGCAGGAGTCAGGATTCAGGAGTCAGGATTCAGGAGAAGAAAAAGACAAGAAAAAGAAGAAGAAAAAGAGCCTGTTGCACAATTCGGGCCTGACAAAATTTGACAAGTGAATAATACGCGTT
>JAOZNE010000126.1:1231-6022 GCA_029933955.1 Phycisphaerae bacterium | reverse complement strand
GGCGGGGTTACGCCGTGGTTGTGTGCGGGGTAGCCACGCGGCGCCCGTTAAAACTGAAAAAAAACGATAGGCATGTTATGAAAGCTAAAGATTTCGACAAGAAGTTTGATGACGGCGAGGACATTAGCGGGTGTCTCGACAACTCCAAAGCTACCCGGCCCGGGCGAGAGCAGAAACGAGTCAATGTCGATTTCCCCGTTTGGATGATCCAGTCTCTGGACAAAGAAGCCGCCCGGCTTGGCGTGCCAAGGCAGTCTGTTATTAAAGTCTGGATCGCAGACCGGCTTGAACGCGCCCAGGCATCCTGACTTCTGTCGGAAAGCAAAGCGCGTAGCAGACCAGTTGCACAACCGTGGCATGGCTTGGGCGGCTTATTCTGTGTTTGGGTTGGCGCCTACTGTGTGGACGACGATGGTGTTGGTGTGGCCTGGCTTGCCGATGGGTCGGCCTGATACCACCACCAGGCGGTCGGCGGAGTTACGCCGTGGCCGTGTGCGGGGTAGCTACGGAGGCTGCCGGGAATTTGTTATGCAAAGAGATGACAGAGCAATGCCCATGTGGTAGAATTCCTTTTATGGCATCGGTATACATAGAGACTTCGGTGGTCAGCTATTTGACGGCACGCCCGTCAGCGTCGCTGCTGGCTGCGGCGCACCAGCAGATAACTCGAGAATGGTGGGATCACCGCCGGCATCGGTTTGAGCAGTACATCTCACCCATGGTACTTGATGAAGCAGGCCGGGGCGACCCCGAGGCAGCGGCGCGGCGGTTGGCTGCCTTGGACGACTTCCCCGTTCTTGAACCGACGCAATCGGCAGCTGAACTTGTCGATGTGCTGATCTCAGACGGTGCCCTTCCGAGTGTCGCACGCGATGATGCGACACATGTAGCCATTGCCACGGTCCACCGCATGGACTACCTTGTTACCTGGAACTGCCGTCACATTGACAATGCGGAGGCTAAGCCACTGATTCGTTCGGTCTGTGCCGTCCACGGCTATACTTGCCCCGAGATATGTACGCCGGAAGAATTGATGGGAGGAGCAACCTATGAAAGATGAAATACTGGAAGAGCTCTGGAGAATCAAAGACCAGATTGCATCCGAGACCAAAGGAAACACGAAGGTACTCTTTGAACGCCTGCGGGCAATCGAGCTGAAGCCTCATCAGCGGTTGGTGAACCGAACATCTCCTGCCGGAAAGCAACACGCGTAGCAGGCCGATTGCACAACCGCGGCACTGGGCTTGGGCGGCTTATTCTGTGTTTGGGTTGGCGCCTACTGTGTGGACGACGATGGTGTTGGTGTGGCCTGGCTTGCCGATGGGTCGGCCTGATACCACCACCAGGCGGTCGCCGGTTTTTGCGATGCCCAGCTCGGCTACGACTTTGGAAACCTCGTTCAGCAAGTCCCGCGTATGTGTCGGCGTCTGGGCCAGCCTGGAGATAACGCCATAATACAAGCACATTCGCCGGACGGCGGTCTCGCTCGAGGCCAGTGCGAGTACGGGCCTGGACAGGCGAGTCTTGGCCATGGCCCGGGCGGTGTCTCCCGTGGCTGTGAAAAGCGCCACCGCTGCGACGTCCTCTGTCCGAATGATTTCCCGCACCGCCGAGGCGATAGCAGTCGTCGTCGGCGAGCCAATATTCTCGACCAGCCCCACCTGGGGCGCGTTGTCGTGATAGGCCTGGATGGCAGCGACGGTTTTGTTCATCACCGCTACCGTCTCGACGGGATATTTTCCCACCGCCGTCTCGCCAGAGAGCATCACCGCGTCGGCGTGGTCGAGCACCGCGTTGGCTACGTCGGAAACTTCCGCCCGCGTGGGGGTCGGCGAGGCTATCATGCTCTCGAGCATCTGCGTAGCGATGATACAGGGCTTGCCCATCCGCTGGGCCAGGGCGGTAATTTGCTTCTGGGCAACAGGCACAGCAGGCAGGGGCATTTCCACGCCCAAATCTCCGCGGGCTACCATTATCGCGTCAGCAGCTGATACGATATTTTCCAGGTCGTCCAAGGCTTGGGGCTTTTCTATCTTGGCGATGATATGGGCAGAGCTATTGCGACTTTGCAGCAGCTCGCGCAGGGCCAAGACGTCGCCAGCCCGCTGGACGAACGACAGTGCGACGTAATCGAAATCCCGCTGCGATATCCACTCGACGTCCCGCCGATCTTTTTCCGTTAGAGCTGATAGTCGCAAGTTCGTGCCCGGCAGGTTCACGCCCTTGCCGCTGCCCAGTATTCCGCCGACGAGAATTTTGCAAACTATCTCGTCAGGCGGGCATGTTCGCAGTACTTCCATCTCTATCTTGCCGTCGTCCAGCAATATTTGCTCGCCGGGCTTGACGTCATCGACCAGCTCAGCCAGGGTGGTCGAGATTCGTCTGGTCGTGCCCTCTATAGGATTGCGTTGGATTACAATTTCCTGCCCTTGGCCCAGCAGCACCCCGCCGCCGGTCATCAGGCCGACGCGAATCTTAGGCCCGCACAGGTCGCCGCAAACTGCGACGGGACAGCCCAGCTCGCTTTCGACCATGCGGATATTGCGGAGAAACTCTTCCCGCTGCTCGTCGCTTCCGTGCGAGAAGTTTATCCGAAACGCGTCGCACCCAGCCTGGACAAGTTCTCGCAAAATTTCGACCGAGCCACTAGCAGGGCCGACCGTTGCAAGGATTTTAGTACGTATCAACATAGTAGTCCTTTCGCGGGTCTAGCCACCCCACCCGACAATTTTTTTTAAAGTAATCAGTAATCAGCCTGCAGTAATCAGTAGAAGCAAAAACAACAAAAACAGCGGAACCATCCCGATACATCGGAAAACACGGATAGACACTGATTTTTTTAATTTCTTTTTTCTTGTCATTCCCGCGAGGGCGGGAATGACACGGGGGGGGCTTTGGTTATTGGGTATTCAATGGGCATTGGGTATTTGGACATTGGGCATTTTTTTCGTTATTCATCATTCGAGCTTCGTAATTTGTTATTTAACGGCGTCAATCGCAGCTATAATCAGAGCGTCCCCTTTGTTGATGGTATTTCGCCTTGGCGGGCTGGGTCGATAGCTTTGGCTTGTCGCAGGGCCTGGGCGGTGGCTTTGAAGATAGCCTCTGCGATGTGGTGGTCGTTCGAGCCGTAGGGTACAGCCACATGGAGATTTATCCGGGCGACGGCTGCGAGTCTGCGGAGGAACTCCTCGATTAGCTGTGTGTCGAACGAGCCTATCTTTCCGCCGGCGAACTTCACGTCCCAGACCACAGCGGATCGGCCTGATATGTCTATCGAAACTTCCGCCAATGCTTCGTCCATCGGCACGCGGGCCGAGCCGTACCTCGCGATGCCAGCCTTGTCGCCAAGTGCTTTGTCCATCGCCTCGCCCAGGCAGATAGCGACGTCCTCGACGGTGTGATGGTCGTCGATGTGCAGGTCGCCCTTGGCTCGGACTTTCAGGTCGCACAGGCTGTGCTTTGCCAGGTGGTCCAGCATGTGGTCGAGAAACCCTACCCCGGTCTGGCAGTCGGTTTGGCCCGTGCCGTCGAGGTTTAGCTCGATCGATATTTTTGTTTCTTTCGTGTCGCGTTTTATGCTAGCAGTTCTGTTCATTATTGCGTCCGTGCGGGTTCTGTTCGAAAAGTCTCATCCGGCTGCAAATTCCTCTTTTCAGTTCCAACCAGACTTTTCAGACGGAGCCCTGGTTATCTCGCGTCCCAGGCTCTCAGCATGGCGGTAACTTCTTCCGCCGAGCCTACGGATATTCGCAGCTTGTCTTTCATATCGTCCTGATTGAAGTATCGGACGAGAACGCCGCGGGCCTTGAGCTTCTGACAGATGTTTTTGCTGTCGCCGCCGGGCGGGCTGACCATCAGGAAGTTTCCCTCGCCAGGCCAAACCGTGCAATGTCTCTCGCCCAGCTCGCGCCCCAGCCGCTCTCGCTGGGCGAGAATTTTCTCCACGCACTGGCGATGATACGCCTGGTCTGCTATCGCCGCTGCTCCCACCGCTGCGGGTAAGGCTCCGACGTTGTAAATTGCTTTAGTCTTGAGCAGCTCACGCCTCAGCCCGGGCCTGGCTACGCCAAAGCCCAGCCTAAGCCCAGCCAGGGAATATCCCTTGCTCAGGGTTCGCAGGATGATAACGTTGTCCCGCCTGGCTGCGAGTTTCAGCGCGTTGGCCTGGGCGAAGTCCGCGTAGGCTTCGTCGATAACCAACAGCCCGTCGAGCTGACCCGCCAGCCAGTCCAGCCTGTCAGGCTCGACCCACGCACCTGTCGGGCTGTTGGGGTTGGCGAGAAAAGTTACGTCGCCCGCTGCCTTGGCCAAGGCTTCGATGGGTATGGCGAATCCCTCAGCCTGGCCAGTTGGAACCTCGATAATGTCGCACCCCGCGACCTGGCCCTGCGTGCGGTAATACGGGAACGTCGGCGTGGGATAGACCACCGAGCGACCAGCCCGCAGCGCTGAGCGGATGATCATGATTATCAGGTCGTCGCTGCCATTGCCCGGGATAATCCAGTCAGCGGGCAGGGCTAGGACTTCCGCCGCGGCCTGTTGAAAATCCTTCGCCATCGCGTCGGGGTAAAGCCGCAGACTGGAACAGTCGAACCGCCTGAGCACATCAGCTACAGCTGGGCTTGGCGGATATGGATTCTCGTTGGTGTTGAGCTTGACCACGCCCCCAAGCTCGTCAGGCTGCTCGCCCGGAACGTAAGGCTCCATACCAACAATATTGTCTCGGAAAAAACTCATAACAAGAAGGTAACAGGCGGATAGGCAATAGGCAAGTGGGCAATAGGCAAA
>JAOZNE010000126.1:0-1131 GCA_029933955.1 Phycisphaerae bacterium | reverse complement strand
AATAGGCAAAAAAGCAGTCCACGGATTTCACGGATTAAGAAAAGATTTCACGGTTTTTTTTTGATATAAAAGAATCCGTGTAATCCATTTTTAATCCGTGAAATCCGTGGACTCTTTTACGCACTTGCCGGGTCTACAATATCGAGATCATTCTTTCCAGGGCTTGTTTTAGTGTGGCGTCGGGGTAGGTCAGGCTGATGCGGAAAAATCCCTCGCCGGTTTCGCCGTAGCCTCGGCCTGGGGTTACCACCAAGCCTACTTTTTCCAGCAGGTCCGCTGCAAACGCGCCGGAGGAGCTGTAGTCTGCCTCGGCGTCTGGGCGGATGTATTTTTCCGGCACGGGCGCCCAGATATAGATGGTGCTTTTGGGCTTGTCCATGCTCCAGCCATGCTTGTTCAGCGTGTCGACCACCAGGTCTCGCCGGCGTTTGTAGACTTCGTTCATCGGCGGGATAACTTCCTCTGCCAGGTCGAGCGCCTTTGCTGAGGCTAGCTGCACCGCTCGGAGCGTGCCGTTGTCGATATTGTCTTTGACCTTGCCCAGGGCAGCCACAGCTGATGCATTGCCAACCATGCAACCAACCCGCCAGCCTGTCATGCAGAAGGCTTTGGACAGGCTGAAGAACTCCACCGCTACCTCGTCGGCGCCGGGCACCTGCAAAATGCTCGGCGAGACATAGCCATCGTATGTATTTTCGCTGTAAGCGGAGTCGTGGCAAATGAGGATGTCGTTGGCTCGGCCGAACTCGACAGCCCGGGCGAAAAACTCCAGCGAAGCCGTGGCTGTGGTGGGGTTGTTGGGATAATTCATCCACATCAGCTTGGCCTGGCTGGCGACCTCAGCGGGGATTTCGTCGAAGTCGATAAGGTAGCCTTTCTCCGGTCGCAGGGGCACATAGTGCGTCGTGGCGCCGGCGAAAACGTGGCCAATGTTATACGTCGGATATCCCGGCAGCGGCGCGATGCCGATGTCGCCCGGGTTCATCATCGCCAGGGGCAACTTGGCTATGGCGTCCTTGGAACCCATGGTCGTAATGACCTGCTCGTCGGCAAGCTCGACGGCCCAGCGACGCTTGTAGAAATCGCGAATAGCTGTGGGGAACTGAGCAGCTGGGGAGTCGCAACCGTAGA
>JAOZNE010000011.1:0-20516 GCA_029933955.1 Phycisphaerae bacterium | reverse complement strand
TTGACGAACAACATATAGATGCTGTCCTTGGGACATTTTTCGACGGGAATTTCCCGCCTGCCGATGAAAAGTCTGCTCACCGTTCGCCTGCAGACATAACCGCCCTGGCGAACCTTTTTCACACCGCCCCGGTCAAAGCGGTGGATCTCCGGGCCCAGGTAAAGCCAATTGTGATATCGCCCGCTGTCGGAAATTTGCAGTATTTCGTCGGGGTTCATAGGCTCTTCTGAAATCCTGCTATCCTCACCGAGCAGTTGGTCCAGCCTGTCGCCCCGCATGGCTCGGTCGATAAGCTCGGGCCCAAACGAAGCCTGCACCAGCATCGAGCCAAGCTGGGAAAAATGGAACACCAGCGTAAAGGGCTTCTTCTCCAGCGCAGCCCGTCGGTTGCGGATGGGGATTTTCCTGCCGCCCTGAATAATGCCCAGCGTGAAATGCACTACCTGGTCGCCCGAGCTGGCCTGGATGTTCTTGTCCGAAACACACCCCCCCGCCGTAGCCACAATTCCAAGCAACATAAGCAGCAGGACGATTCGACATCGAATGTGAACAATCATTTTTTTCTCCCGGATGTTGTCAAAGACTCTCGCGTGCGATATTGTAACCATTCACACGAAAAAGATGAACCACGAATCCAACACTTATTTGCTAGGGCCATAATGAGCATGGCAAATAAGTGCTGGACTAATAAACGCGAATTATTGTAACCATTCACACAAAAACTAATTGCACCATGAAGGTCATGAAGACATTGAAGAATTTTGAAGATAAAAAAATAAACACTTCATATACTTCATATGCTTCATGGTAAATTTTTGTGTGGCCGTGAACGGTTACGGCTTTTTTGAGGATTCAACTTGACTGGACTTTGGAAAACATTGGGCGTCGCGTTGCTCCTGGCTGGGCCTTTGGCCTGGGGTGGGCTGGTCGGCGCGTTTTTTACATACCTGCATAAGCGTTCACTAGGCAGAGGGCCGAGCTGATGGACGCGCTGATGGATGTACTGAACTTGCATGTCCAGGCCGACTTGGCTGGGCCGATGCTGTGGGTGTCGCTGGTGTTCATAGGCCTGGGCGTGGGCGTGCTGACGGGCCTGTTCGGCGTCGGCGGCGGCTTCCTGGCTGTGCCGGCAATGAATATCCTCCTGGGCATACCCTACGAAATAGCTATCGGTTCGAGCCTGAACTTTATCGTCGGCACGAGCATCGCCGGGCTTGGCAAACACATCCGAGCCAAGCACGTCGAGGGCAAGACCGTTTTCGTCCTGGCCATCGGCAGCATGGTCGGAGCCGTCCTTGGCGACATGCTCCAGGACGTGATGATAGTGCACCTGGCCCGTGGCGACGAGGTAACCTTCGACAATATAATGACAGGCCTGTTTATCGTGCTGTTGCTGCTGACGGCCTGGGTGGTATTCGCTGGGCCTAAGGAACATCACACGGGCCTTTCGCCGATGCAAAGGCTGGGCGTCGGGCCTCGCGTGGACCTGCCAGGGGCGGGGCTGCTTGGCGTGTCTCTGCCGGGCATGATACTCACAGGCCTGGGCGTGGGCGTGGTAACGGGCATCTTCGGCATCGGTGGCGGCGTGCTGTTCGTGCCGATCTTGCTGCTGCTAGTGGGCCTAAGTGCGCATCAGGCAGTTGGCACGAGCCTGGGCGTGGTGCTGCTGGCATCGATAGCGGGCACGATAAAAAAAGGATACGCCGGCAAGGTCAGCCTGTCTGTGGCGATGGCTCTTTTGCTGGGCAGTGCGATAGGAGTACAGCTGGGAGCCTGGCTGTGCGTGAAACTCCACGCGAACAAACTGCGACGCGCCTTTGCGGGCATCGTTTTAATCTCCGCAATGCTCATGGCTGCGAGCCTGGCCAAAGACCTTATAACGCAAAGTTCACCATGAAGAACATGGAGCTGTTTTTTTCTAAAAAAATCTTCAAGCCCTTCATAAACTCCATGGTGCGATTCGCTTTCAAAAACCAATGGCTAAACATAAAGGTAAATCCAAACGGCGGATAAAGGACTGGCAGGGTCGGCTGGACTCTGGTGGAGACTTTGTGAGCGACCCTGCGGAGCCAAGGCGGTTTTCTGCCCAGGGCGTCAAGCTGGGGCCTGGGAGCTTTGCCTCGGGCGAGGCTGAGGAGCTGGGGAATATGGAATCTCGCAGCGGGATGGTAACGGGCGTCTTTCGCCGGGGCGTGTTTGTGCGAATAAGCGGCGAGGAACTTTTCTGCGGCATGGCCAAGACTTTTCGCCCGCCCGAGCGAGCGGAGATGACCAGCCCCCTGGCTGTGGGCGACGACGTTACCGTCGCCCTGGCTCGCAGCGAACACACCCATGGACAAACCGATCTCGACCGCAACAGAATCGACGGAATGATACTGTCGCGCAAGCCTCGCCGAACCGTCCTGGCCAGGCCCGAGCCCAGGAGCCAAAAGCGACGCGAACAATACGATGGTGATGTCTTCGAGAAAGTCATCGCAGCGAACATGGACATGCTGGTTATCGTCGCAGCCACGGCTCAACCTGAGATGCGGCGGGGCCTGATCGACCGGTTTCTCATCGCCGCTGAGCGGGGCAAGCTTCAGCCTGTGATGCTGGTGAACAAGATAGACATTCAGCCTGCTGAGGCCCACAGCGAGATACTGCAAGACCTCGCAAGCCGGGGCGTGCCCATCGTGCCCTGCTCGGCCGTGCGCGGCGACGGCCTGGCTGAGGTGCGAAATTTGTTGGGGCAAAAACAGTGCGTCCTGGCTGGGGCCTCGGGGGTGGGCAAGAGTTCGCTCATCAACGCCATCGTGCCCGAGGCCCGCATAGAAACCCGGGCTGTTCGCAGCAAGGACGACCGAGGCAGACACACCACCAGCCAGGCCCGCGTGTACGACCTGCCGGGTGGGGGGATGATAATCGACACGCCGGGCCTGCGCGAATTGGCGGTGGGCCTATCAGCCCGCGAGCTGCCGTGGTATTTTCCGGAGATAGAACTCCTGGCTCCCCAGTGCAAGTTCCGCGACTGCACGCATACCCACGAACCAGGGTGTGCTGTTATCCAGGCTGTTGAAGATGCCGTCATTCCAGCACACCGATACGAAAGCTATCTGCGAATACTCGCGACAATTGAATAAGACGAAAAAAAATGTGAACCACGGATCCAGCACTTATTTGCCATGCTCATCATGATTCCAGCAAATAAGTGCTGGATTCATGGTTCTTTTTTGCACGGCCAAGGACGCTTGGGAGAAAATAAATGAAAACTTTTGGCGTAATGTTGCTCCTGACTTTGCTGATGTTGGTCTCGGCGGGCGGGTGCTCGAAAAAAACCGCAGGCCAGGTTTTTGACAGCAAGGCTTTTCGGTTCAGCATCGCGTTTCCCAAAGACTGGGAGATGCACTCCTACGATTATCGCAGCACGCCGGTCATCGCGTTTCGGCCCAAGGGCAAATCGCCCAAAGCATTCCGCGAGAACGTTAATGTGATGGTCAAAAACTTCACGACCAGGCAGGACTTCGACGATTGCTGCAAAAGCATCGTCGCAAATTTTAAACGTGCCGGTAAGAGCTTCAGGCTCGTACGCGCCGAGGATATCAGCATCGCAGGCAGGCCCGGACGCAAGATGATTCACTCGCATGAAGGTGGCGGCCAGCTGTACAAAATCGTCAGCTACATCACCTTCTCTCGCGACATGAAAGTCTGCTACATCGTCAACTGCACCGCCAGACTATCGACCTTCTACACCTATGCGGAGCAGTTTGAGAAAATAGCCAACACGCTCAAGATAAAAATCTGAGAGTCCGGAATTAGAGATATCTTTTACCATGAAGCTTATGAAGGGCTTGAGGTTTTTCAAAAAAAACTACTTCACGTTCTTCATGTTCTTCACGGTGCAATTCACTTTCGCGGTGCGTTCAGTTTTTGCGCGAGTTTCTCTGCCTCGGCGAACATAGCTACGCTTTCGGCCTGGTCCAAACCCGCTCCGCGACAAATAGCCTCGGCGTAATCTCGGGTGGGCATCTGCTCCGGGTCGTGAGCGTCCGAGCCGAAGATCAGCTTTGCCCCCGTCTGTCGCGAGATATTCACAACATAGCCGTTGCACAGCGAATGGCCTGTCTTGGCGGTTATCTCCAGCAGCACTCCCCGCTGGGCTGCCAGGGTTGCGTCCTCTGGCGAGATAAGTCCCGGATGGGCCAGAATATCCACTCCCGCTTCGATAGCGGCGCGGTTCGTGCCGGGTTGGACAGGCTCTGCGATGGTCTCGCCATGGCAGATGACATATTGCGAGCCGCACCGCCGAGCCAGGGCGGTAGCCTCGGCTATGTGGGTGGGGCGAACGTGCGTCAGCTCGACCCCCACCAGGATGGCCATCTCGCCCAGCTCGTTCTCGCGCGCCGCCGCGGTCAGGAGGACAGGAATAATCTGCTCCATCGTAGCCAGGTCCACATGGTCGCTCATGCCGAGGATGCGATACCCCCGCACCTGAGCCCGGCGGATATGCTCAGCCGGCACGAGCGCGCCGTCAGACAAAAGCGTATGCGTGTGAAAATCTATCATCGTCTCGTTCTCCAACCCGTTGGCTACGGGAACCACGCCACCTGTTTACGATTAGGCTGCGTGGAGAGGCCTCACTGACAAAATATCGCTGTCCACAATCGGACGAACGTCAGAGTCCGCCAGCGTTACAAGTGCTTGCGTCCTCCCTGAGCCGGTGAGAAACTCAACCTCAAGCCCGTCGGGTTTGTACAATTCGACAACCGTTCCAATATCGCCAGCTTGCAGTCCGTACCCGGATAAATCTTCTTTCAGTACGACAGTGTCAAGCGTTTTCATAGTCATATTTTCGTTCCACTTTGCAATTAAATCTCAGGACATTATATCGACCAGAGCGATATCTACAAAACAGAAATAATACTCGCACTCCCGCCCTGGTTTATCGTATCATGCGGGCATGATTGAAATCGACTCATTGCCAGAGACATTGGAAACCCTCAGCGCCCGGATAATCGCAATCCGGGACTCTCTTTGACTTGCCTGCGCGCAAAGAGGAAATGGCCGACCTCGAACAGCAAATGGCCAAGCCTGGCTTTTGGGACAATCCCGAAGCTGCCCAGCCCACCGTAGCCAAGCTCAAAACCATCAAGGCCATCGTCTCGCCGGTGAGCGACCTGACCCAGCGGATAGAGGACTTGCAGGTTCACTGCGAGCTTGCAGCCGAGGCTGATAGCGAGGAAGATTTCCGCGAGGTGGCCGAGGCTGCCGAGCAGCTCAGCAGCGATTTGGAGAAGCTCGAGCTTCGCACACTGTTGGCTGGTGAGCATGACGCGGGCAGCTGCTTTTTCTCGATTCATGCCGGGGCTGGCGGCACGGAAAGCTGCGATTGGGCGGAGATGCTCCTGCGAATGTACGTGCGATATTTCGAGAGGCATGGCTACGCTGCTGAGGAAATGGACCGCACCGACGGCGAGGAGGCGGGCATCCGATCTATCACGTTGCGGGTTACCGGGCCTTACGCCTATGGGTATCTTTCGTGCGAGCGCGGGGTGCACAGGCTGGTTCGCATAAGCCCATACGACTCGCAAAGTCGCCGCCACACCAGCTTCGCCTCGGTCGATGTCATGCCGGAGCTAGCTGACGTGGATATCGAGATAGACTGGGATAAGGAAGTCCGCGAGGACACCTATCGCTCCAGCGGGGCAGGCGGGCAGCACGTCAACAAAACCGACAGCGCGATTCGCCTGACGCACCTGGCCAGCGGCATCGTCGTAACTTGTCAAAACGACCGTTCGCAGCATAAAAACAGGGCCCAAGCCAGAAAAATGCTGGCCTCGAAACTACATCAGGCTGAGCTTGCAAAGCGCGACGCCGAGCTTGCGAAACTCTACGGAGACAAGGGCGAAATAGCTTTCGGAAGCCAGATTCGGTCGTACGTGTTGTATCCGTATCAGCTGGTGCGGGATGAGCGAACGGAACTGAAAAACCCGCATGCAGACCGCATTCTCGACGGCGATATTCAGGAGTTTATCGACACGTATCTCCGCTATAAGGCTGGGCAACGGTAACGGCAGAGGCTGACAAATTGCGAGCAAAAGCTATGAGGACAGGCCCGGCGGAAGACACGCGGTAAAAAAAAAACTATTTTCTCCGGCATTTTTCGTTTGAATTATATTTTCGAGTGGGTTAATTATCTCATCAGGCCCGGACATGGGAGTCGGTGCCTATAGGAAAACAGATTTTCGAAAGGAATCTACCATGGCAAAGAAGACAGTGAAAAAGGCAGCCAAGAAGGCCGTCGCGAAGAAGCCCCTGACCAAGGCACAGGTGACAGCAAGCCTCGCCGAGACGACCGGCCTGAGCAAGAAGGATGTTACCAGCGTGATGGACGCGATGAGCGCCCTGATCAAAAAGAACATTGGTCGCAGTGGCCCGGGCGTCATCGGCATCAACGGTCTGATTAAGATCATGGTGCAGCGCAAGCCCGCCACGAAGGCGCGCAAGGGCATCAACCCCTTCACCGGCGAAGAAACCACGTTCAAGGCCAAGCCCGCCCGCAACGTTGTGAAGGTCCGCCCGCTGAAGGCTCTGAAGGACATGGTCTAAGACCATAGCTTCACCTAAAACTTAAAGCCAAGCTCCGATTATTCAATCGAGCCTGGCTTTTTTTTTGCGTGGCATGGGCGTCTCGCCCATGCTACTATTCCACGTCGATAATTTCCTCGTCGTTGCGGGCGACGATGGCTTGGCCTGGTTGGACTATCAAAAAGTCGTCGTCCCATTGGCCCAGGAACAGCCTCTCCAACAGCGTCATGTCGCCCTTGCGGATATCGAGCTGCCATTGCTTTTCCATGGCCCGGTTGCGAGCGTGCTCTATCAGCGGCTCCTCGTCGCACAGGCCCATCGCGATATAGCAGAGTTTACTGTAAGCCTGTTCCCACCCGCCGAGCGTCTCGATTATATAGTCCGCGTTGTCCTTGCCATGCTTTTCCACGAGCTGCTCGTACGACTCGCTAAGCCCGAGTTTCGCCATCACACCTTCTTGTCCGTAGGCAGGCCTGGCGACCTGGCCGGTAGCGGAGTTGTTGTGTTCGACCCAGCCTGTCGTTTCATAGTATGTGCCCGGATTGGCGTCGAAGTATTTTTGGTACCCCGCCCGCGAGCCGAAGAACAGCGTGATGCAGTCGTGGGCCTTGGGAATGACCAGCGGGATATCCCTCGCCCGGACGCTGACAAGCCCGTCGTTGCAACGCGCATAGCCCAGCAGCACAGCTTCGTATCCGCGGTGCGACCCAGCCAGGGCATCGACGGTAGCCTGGATTTTCGCGACCATGTCCTCTGTCGCCAAATCGTGCAACCCCTTTTCCAAAAAGTCGATATCCACACGGTTAGGCCCCGTCGCAGCCAGATAGCAAGCCTCGCGATAAAAAATCTCACATCCGATGAACTTGAAAAACCTCGACGTTTTTGATGATTGCTCTTGCATAAATTTTATTTCCTGATCGTCTACAAAAAAAGAACCACGGATCAACACGGATGTACACAGATGTTCAGAACTATGAAAAACACAAAGGAAAAGCAAAAAAACTTCACGCCCTTCATGTGCTTCATGGTGAACATGGTGTTTTTTTACGATAATCAGTGTTCATTCGTGTTCATTAGTGGTTCTTTTTCCGCGTGCGAACTCTGTGATAGGTTATCTGGTGCATCGGCTGGTCGCTGAGGTAGAGTATCACCCGCTCGCTGTCGATTTGCCTTAGCTGACATAGCAGGATTTTTCTATCAGCCCGTAGCGTCAAGCCATACATGTCGTCGCCGATGAGATGCCCGCGACCGGTTACCCCCGCAGCGGGAATGGCGATGGCCAGAGTACCAGGCTCGCCGTTTTTGTAGCGAACATCGAGTATGTGGTTTGGCTGGGCTTGCACCGCAGCCATGACAGGCCCGTTGAGCAATGGTCGACAATTCCTAGGCGGCAGCTCGACATATCGACCAACCAACTCCTGCCCGGGCTTGGGCGGGGGCAGCAGAGTCATCGCGACAGGCTCGAAGTCGCCCACGCGAAGCCTGGCCTGGCGGAGGTTTCCCGGCAGGTCGAACAGGAATGTTATGGTCTTTTGCTCGCCGGGTCTGACGTGCACCGGGCCAGGCTTGGGCAACTGTGGCTGGGGCAGCTTGCGGGCATCCGCCGGGTCGTCAGCCAGGCCAAGGGATGCGAAGGAATCTTCCCCCGCGGTCAGCCTGGCCTCTGCTCCGTTGCCGTCAAAGATTATAGGCTTGTCGCCAGCCCGGATTTCCACGGGCAATTTGTAGTACAATCTGCCGGGCCTGGCTGGGATATATCCCCCGGCCGCAAAGACGCTCCACTTGGCGGAGAGCACTTTCATAGCGGGTACCTCGACCGGGGTCGCAGCAGCCTGGCTCTGACCAGGCCTGGCGGATTCCAAACTCGCGCCGTCGTCGCGGATGTTCGGCCAAAGCCAAACTGCCGCCAAGACCACCGCTGCGACCAGCCCCGCCAACGCCAGCCAAAACGCAGCCTTGCCCGCCCAGGTATTAGCCCGGGACGAATGAACCAGATGTTCGCCCGGCGAGACGACCTTTTGCAAATCGTGCACAGCCTGGTTCGGGTCCAGGCTGGCATCTGCCCCGACCAGTTCGACCTGGTCGTCGTCGTCCATGCTCGGCACGCGAATCGACTGCGAGCAGGACTCGCAACGAACCACGCTCCCAGCCAGGCGACGCGTTACTTTTATACGCAGGCCACAGCTGGCACAGACGATGAACATGCGTTTCCGCAGCGACTGGCGAGCCTGAGCTGCAAAACCCTCGTCCAAATCCGAAGGCCCCGAAGCAGGCTCGCCCCCGGCTGGGCTGGCCTCGGGCGAACCATTCAGACAGATCGTCCGCCCACAGCCCGCGCAAGCTATCTCGCCCCCAGCAGGCGGCTCGTCAAAGTCATGCCTCTGACCACATTGTCCACAAATAATCTGCATGTTTTTTGAAAAAGTCATCAGTAATCAGTTGTCAGTAATCAGTAAAAGCAAAAACAGCAGAACACGAATGACAAAAACAGAAACAGAAAAAACACGGGCAAGATGCCCACGCGACACATGGGCGAGACGCCCACGCTACGTTTTTGCTATTTCTGGCCGATGTCCAGTTTGTCGATTTTTCGCAGGGCTTCGTCGCGTCGGCCTCGGCGGACGTCTCTTATGCCCCAGATGAAACGCTTAACCACGAAGACCGTCGCCACGCCAGCCCCGGCGGAGCATAGCATTATCAAGCCGATGCTCTGACCATACTGAATAGCTCCGTAGAGCGACCAGTTGCACTGGTTTTTGAGGTTCAGCACGATCATCAGCACCGCCGCCAGCAGGTAAACCCCGCCAAGCACTGTCATCATATAGCCCTTCATATAGTTCCAGTTCAGCCTCATCGCCCGCACCGCCTTTCTTGTTTTTACTGATAGCTGATTACTGACAACTGACTACTTCTTCATCTTATCGGCTTGTGTTGAAAAGGTATGCCAGTATTTTGTCGTGGAGTATCATCGCCGCTGCCGCCCCCGCCGACAGCCATGGGCCGTAGGGCAGTTCGCGTTGGCCTTTTCGCATTAGCAGGAACAGCGCCCAGCCCAGGCCAAACACCGGAGCCAGGAAAAAGGCAAGCGACGGAATCACCCAGCCTGTTACAGCTCCCACTGCCGCGAGAATGTGCACATCGCCCAGGCCCATTGCCTCTTTGCCGAACAACAGCGTGCCGAATATTCTCATGCCCCATATCCACGCCGCCCCCACGAAGTAGCCAAACAAAGCTGCGAAAAATCCCCCCAGATGCATGCCGACCCGTCCCTCGCCCAAGGCCCACAGCGCCGCCCAGGCTGAGGAGGCTGCTGGGACTTTTGACACGAGCAAGCCAGCTGCTGCTGCGAATAAAATCACAGGCCCCAGGAACAGTAACTCGCGCAGAACTTCCACCCGTGGTCGCACGCCGCAATTGGCGGTGGCTGCGATATGACAAGTCGCGTAACCCTGCTCTGGCTTGGTTTGACTTCGATAGTCCGCGTCTATAAAACTAGGCTGAATTATCCCTCGCCGGAGCAACACGACCGCCAGGGCCAGGCCGATGGCTCCGCCGAGGCAAACTGCGGCAACGGTGGGCGAAACCCTCGGCATCATCGTCAGCACCTCGCCGGGCCAGGCCGCCGCCAGCACCAGCCCCACGAGCGAGACGAACCAGCATATTTCGAGCGGCACGGTGAAGGTTTCGATGTCTATCGCCGAGCAGGCCAGCAGGGTGCATATCAACATCGCCCAGCCCAGGAACACGGGCCAGGTCTCGGCGAAGCTGCCCAGGCCCGCCGGGATTTTCAGGACATACATGCACACGTACAGCCCCACGACCAGCCCCGCGGTAACAGCTTCGATGAGAATGTATCGCGGGGAAATCCCCACGCCGCAAAACCGACACCGCCCGCGAAGCATCAACCAACTTACCAGCGGCACATTGTCGTACCAGCGAATAGCCCTGCCACACGATGGGCAATGGCTACCCGGAAACACGATGCTCTGCCCGCGAGGCATACGCCAAATAACGACATTCAAAAAACTGCCGACGCTGGCACCCATAGCCAAGAGAAAAATTATCCAAATCCAATGATGCATAATCCGAAATCCAAAATCTAAAATCCGAAATAATCTACGCTTTACCTCGGCCTTTCATTTGCAAACCGAATAGTTTTATGAAGCCTGTCGCGTCGGAGGGCGTGTATTCTTCGCCCATGGTAAAGCTGGCCAGGGCGTCGGAGTACAGGCTGTTTTTCGACTCGACGCCAGCCAGTAAAGCGTGGCCTCGGAAACATTTTATTCGCACGCAGCCTGTAACCTTCCGCTGGGTCTTGGCGACGAATGCGTCCAGGGCTTCCCTCAGCGGACAGAACCACTTGCCATCGTAGACCAGCTGAGCATATTCCAGGGCGACCTTCTGCTTGTAGTGCAGCGTGTCCTTGTCCAGCGTGATGGTCTCCAGAGCCTGGTGTGCCCGGTAGAGAATAGTGCCGCCGGGCGTTTCGTACACGCCGCGAGACTTGATGCCCACCAGCCGATTTTCGACCAGGTCTTCCTGGCCCACGCCATGCTTGCCGCCGATGGCGTTGAGTTTTTCGATCAGCACATGGCCTGGCAGGGCCGCGCCGTCGATGGCGACGGGCTTGCCGTGGAGGAAATCTATCTGAACGTAGCTGCCCTTGGCGGGGGTCTTGTTGATTGGCTTGCTCATCACGAACAGGTCGTCGCGAGGCTCGTTGGCGGGGTCTTCCAGGTCGGCCCCCTCGTGGCTGATGTGCCAAAGGTTTCGGTCGCGCGAGTAGATTTTCTTTTTGCTCTGAGCGATCGGAATGCCCCGAGCCTTGGCGTAGTCGACGGCAGCCTCTCTGCTGGTCAGCTCGAAACTGGGGTCTTTCCATGGCGCGATAATTTTCAGCTTCGGAGCCAAGGCCATGAATGTCAGCTCGAAACGCACCTGGTCGTTGCCCTTGCCGGTGGCACCATGGCTCACGGCGTCGGCGCGGTGCTTGCGGGCACAGGCGACCTGGGCCTGGGCTATCAGAGGCCTGGCGATGCTC
Organism: Phycisphaerae bacterium; assembly: GCA_029933955.1. GTDB lineage: Bacteria > Planctomycetota > Phycisphaerae > SM23-33 > SM23-33 > B1-G9. The sequence goes on along the minus strand of JAOZNE010000011.1, from coordinate 8,911 downwards.
GTGCCCAGCAGATAATTTTTCTCGTAAATCGCCCCAGCCCGGAGCATCTTGAAGCAGTAATCCTCCGCGAATTCCTTGCGAAGGTCAACCACCTCTACCGCGCAGGCGCCGGTCGCCAGAGCCTTGGCTTTTATGCCGTCGAGTTCCTCGATACCCTGGCCCACATCGGCGACGAAGGCGACGACCTCGCAGTCATATTTTTCCCTAAGCCAGGGCAGAATAACCGAGGTGTCCAGCCCGCCGGAATACGCCAACACGATTTTTTTGATTTTATTACTCTTAGTCAACAGATTTCTCCTTCATACAAAGCATGTAGCACAGTCGCCCTCGGCTGTGGTTTTTTTGGGCGATCTGTCCAAGTTTTCACAGCCGGGGGCGACTGTGCTGCACGACGGTTAGTTTTTTGTCATTCCCGCGCAGGCGGGAATCCATGTTTTTTGTTTTTTGCCATGCAACAAGTTACATGACCTACGGGTTACCTTTACACGTCGAGGTTTTTTACGCTCAGGGCGTTTTCCTCTATAAACTGTCTGCGCCGCTCGACGTTGTCGCCCATCAGCAGGCTGAACATCCGCTCGGCTTCCTCTGCCTCGTCAGCTTGGACCCGCTGGAGTATTCTTCGCTCGGGGTCCATCGTGGTGTCCCATAGCTGGTCGGCGTTCATTTCGCCCAGGCCCTTGAACCGCTTTATTTCGATGCCCCGCCCGCCCAGCGACCGGACGCCCGGTGCGATATCCGCTACGTTGTCGAGTTCCAAAGGCTCGTTCTCGGTAATCAGAACATATTTCGCCGGAGCCAACTCGCCGGTAACCGCTTCGTCTCGCTTGAGAAAATAATCCTCGATATCCAGGCCTCGCGTCCGCAGCTTGGCGATAAGTTTGTCGATATCCTTTGACTCGTGCAGTTGGGCGCGCTTCTGAACTCGGCGGAGTTTCTGCTCATGCTCAGCCCGCTGTTCATCCGTCATCTCCTCGCCATTGCCATTTTCGTCCTCCGCCGCGACGAGCTTGTCCGCACGCTTGGCCATGAACTTGTCGTACTCGTCCTGGGAGTTGAAGAACAGGTTCCGCCCGTTTACCACCATCCAGTGCGTCGGCAGCTTGCCCTCGGCCGAGCGGTTGTTCAGCACGTTTTCAAAGTCCAGGCCACGCCGCTGGAGGATGCGGATTTTGTCCGCCAAGTCGTCCAGAAGCTCCATAAGCTCGCGTAACTTGGCACCGCTGAACGAGGCAAGGATTTTCGTTTTCTTGCCGGAGTTGTCGCGGATTTCCAGCGTCGCCCCGTCCAGGCCTAGGTCAAGCAGCGTCGTTCGCATCTGCCCTTCGTTGATGACATACTCGGAGCGTTTTTTGCGAGCCACCTGGTACAGCGGAGGCTGGGCGACGAAGACATGCCCGCCGGTGATGAGAGGCTTCATATGCCGGAAGAAAAACGTCAGCAGCAGCGTGCGGATATGGCTGCCGTCCACATCGGCGTCAGTCATTATAATAATTTTATTATAGCGGCGTTTCTCGACGTCGAACTCGTCCTCGCCAATGCCGCAACCCATGGCCGAGATGATGGTCTGGATTTCGTTGAAGTTCAGAATCTTGTCCAGCCGAGCCTTTTCGACATTGAGAATCTTGCCCCTCAGCGGCAGGATAGCCTGGGTGTTGGAGTTTCGCCCTTGCTTGGCTGAGCCTCCCGCTGAGTCTCCTTCGACGAGGAAAATCTCGGTAATTTCGCGGTCTTTGCTTCGGCAGTCCGCCAGCTTGCCCGGCAGAGAGCCGCTGGACAGCGCGCCCTTTCGGCGGGTCAGGTCCCGGGCCTTGCGGGCAGCTTCGCGGGCCTGCATCGCCTGGACAGCCTTGTTCACTATCCGCTTGGCGTCGGCGGGGTGTTCCTCCAGCCAGGCGCCCAGATGTTCGTATACGAATTGGCTCACGAACCCTTCGACCTCGCCATTGCCGAGCTTGGTTTTGGTTTGGCCTTCGAATTGAGGCTCGGGGATTTTTACCGAGATGATAGCGGTTAAGCCTTCCCGCAAATCCTCGCCAGCTGGGGGCTTGCCCTTTTTCAGGATGCCGGTGGTGCGGGCGTAGTTGTTCAGCGTGCGGGTAAGGGCGCTGCGAAAGCCCGACAGGTGCGTGCCGCCCTCGATGGTGTTTATGTTGTTGGCGAAGGAGAAGACCGCCTCGTTGTAGCTGTCGTTGTATTGCAACACGACGTCCGCCATTTGGCCCGTGTCGGGGTCTTCCTTGTGCAGACGGACAGCCCTGTGCAGCGTGGTTTTATCCTCGTTGATGTGCTCCATGAAGGCCAGCAGGCCCTTGTTGTATTGGAAAATTTCTTCCGTGTCGGTGCGCTCGTCGTTGAATTTTATGCAGACGCCTTCGTTGAGGTAGGCTAGCTCGCGCAGCCTGCTCGATAGAACCTCCTGCCGCATGGAAATGTCGGGGAACATTTCGTGGTCAGCTTTGAAGGTAACCTTCGTGCCGGTCTTTTTTCGCTTGCCGATTTTTTTGATATCGCTCTTCTTCTTGCCTCGCTCGAAAGCCATCTGATAAACCTCGCCGTCGCGGCAGACTTCGACTTCAAGCCATTCGCTGAGGGCGTTTACCACCGAGGCTCCCACGCCATGCAGGCCGCCGGAGACTTTGTAAGCCTGGCCATCGAATTTCCCACCGGCGTGGAGTTTGCAGAACACCACTTCCAGAGTCGAGATTTTCTCCGTCGGATGCTTGCCGACCGGAATGCCGATGCCGTCGTCGGAAACCGTAACCGAGTCGTCCGGATGAACAGCCACGGTGATGGTCTTGCAGCGACCAGCCATGGCTTCGTCGATGGCATTGTCCACGATTTCCCACACCAGATGGTGCAGCCCGCGCGTGGTCGTATCGCCGATGTACATGCCAGGCCTCTTGCGGACAGCCTCGAGGCCCTTGAGCACCTTGATTTGACCTTCCCCGTACTTGCTCTTTTTTTTCGCCGTATTCCCGGCCTGTTCCTTGGCCACTTGCACATCCTTTCAACTACTCGCCAAAATCTGAAATATCATTACATTTTCAGCCCGAAAACCGCAGCTGGGTCAAGCAGAGGATTATCGCAAAATTGCCCCGGCAATGCCAGCGGAAAGAGCTTTTTTTTCAACGCACATTTCACCGTCGCTACCAGCGAGTGTAGCACAGCCGCCCCCGGCTGTGGAGATGCTGGATGAGTGTCAAAAAACCACAGCCGAGGGCGGCTGTGCTGTATGCGCGGGGCAAATGGCTTGACTGGCGGGCGAAACGGGGCTTATACTTGTCGCGAGAGACGACTGAAAAGGAACCGTTCGTGAAAAATAATTCTGCCCTTGTGATTATCCCAGCTTTCAACGAAGCTGCCAGCCTGCCTGCGGTCTTTGCGGACTTGCGGGCTTGTGGGGTCGAGGTCGATTGGCTGGTGGTGGACGACGCCTCGGACGACGAGACAGCCAGGGTTGCCAAGTCGCTCGGAGTCAAGGTCATAACGCTGCCGTTGAACATGGGCGTCGGCGGAGCTGTGCAGGCGGGGTATATCTATGCCTGGGAAAATGGCTATGACCAGGCCATCCAGTTCGACGGCGACGGACAGCACCGTGCCAAACACCTAGCTGAGCTGCTCGAGCCTGTGCGAACCGGGCGGGCGAACATGTCCATCGGCAGCAGATATCTCGACGGCGTGCGATATCGGCAGCAGGTCTCGCGGCAGATCGGCAGCAGGCTGTTCTGTTTTGTGCTGAGGATAATTTTCCGCCAAAAGTTCACCGACCCAACCAGTGGCTTTCGGGCGGTCAACAGGCCATTGTTGGGCTTTTTCGCAAAGCACTATCCCCAGGGATGGCTTGGCGATACGCTCGAAGCACTCGTCGAAGCAGCCCGGCATGGGTTCACCGTCTGCGAGGTTCCCGTTACCATGCGTCAACGCAAACACGGCAGCAGTGCCGCGAATTTTCTCAAGGGCGCGTTCTCCAGCTGTTGCGTATTGCTTGCGATTTTCATCGACCTGTTCGAGAAAAAACACCCGCACCAGCCAGACCAGGCCAAGGAGGAACCATGCTCGCCCAACTAAGCCCCTGGCTAATACGAACGATCTGCACCACCACCGCAGCCCTGATAGTGATAGGCTGTATTCTGTGGAACATACGCCAGCGCAGGCTTCGCGAACTCTACGCGATGATTTGGCTTGTCTTCGGTGCGGCATTGCTGCTGTTCGGGATATTTCCGCAGATTGCCATGTATATATCAGCATGGAGCGGCATATACTACCTCACCCTGATAACGGGGTTCTTCTTCATCTGCCTGTTCATTTTCATTCTGCAAGTCTCGGTAATCGTCTCCGCCCATAGCGACTCGGTCTGCACCCTAAGCCAACGGGCAGCCATCGACAGAGAAGAAATCGAATCGCTCAAACGAGAAGTCGAAACCCTGCGACAAGAGCTAAGCCAGGCCAAAACAAAAGAAGAGAACCACGGATGAACACAGATAACCACGGATTGGTTGATTGGTTGGCTGGTTGATTAGTTGACTGGTTGCGGTGTTTGCAACCACGTTTGCCATGCAACCACTTGCATAACCTGCCGACTGGTTGATTTATTGACTGGGCATTGGATATTGGTTATTCAATGGGCCTTGGGTATTTGAATATTTTTTCACCCGCGGTTCTTTTTTTGTGAACGATTACTAAATGGATAGGCTAAGAATAAAAATCTTTCGTTGGAAGTATCTTTTCATAGCGATACCGCTGGTGGTGTATCTCACGAGTCTGACCCAGTATTGGATATGCTCGAACGATTCGGCTATGTATATTTACCAGGGGCGGGCGTTTTTGCAGACGGGCATATTCATGCAAAACGGCCAGGCTCGGCTGGTGGCGTCGCCGGGGTTTCCGGCGCTATTGGCGGGCATTATGTCTATCTTTGGCGAGTCGAATTATTTTGCGATGCAGCTGGGCATGTTACTCTGTGGCCTGGCTGGGCTGGCGGTGGTTTATCGTCAGCGATGGATATGGACCAGCAGGTTCCAGGCTCGGCTGGTGGTTTTCGCTACGGCGATGAGTTTCTACTTTTATCACAACACCCGGCGGGTGCTTACCGAGGCTCCGTCGTTTCTGCTGTTCTGGGTCATCGTCGCTCTGCTGCGGGCCGCCAAAACCAACAAGTGGTGCCTGGCCGGCGCAGCGTTGGCTGGTTACGCAGCCATCGTTATGCGCGTGCCAGCTGTGCTTCCAATCGCGGCGGTGGGGGCGGCGGCCTTGCTGGAAAGACAGCTCATCAGCGAGAAATTCCGCTGGCGTTTTTTTGGCAGTGGCGTCCTCGCAATGGGCCTGGGGGCTGGGTGGTTTCATGTCAAACTAATCGCCCAGGCCTATCAGCAAGCGGCTCCCTATGCTCCGGCGCCAAGTCGCCTGTTTCGTTTCACCGACGCATGGTTCGTCATCGTCGACAACATCGGCAGGCTGTTTTCGGACCTGGCCCTGGCCCAGCGAAACGGGGCACTAGGCTGGGCGATTATCGCCCTGATGACCCTGGCAGCTTGGCGATGTTACAAGCACCGCGGGCGAGGGCTGGTCTTCCCCGCAGTCTTCCTCGTTATCTACGCAGCCCTGATGATATCGGCTATGAACAGCTGGACGATGATGCCACGGTACTGGTTTTATGTCCTGCCATTTGTCATCTACTACATTTTCAAGAGCTTCGAACTGCTCGGCAGCTGGCTGACAAAACTGGCCAGGCTATCCAGACCCATGTTGCCCTTGCCGAAATTCGCAGCATTGCTTATTGTTTCCATGTTGCTGATTCAGCTGCCGTTGATTGTTCGGAACAACGCCGCAGCCCTGGCTAGCTGGGGCGGCTGGCAGGAGCAGTTTTACAAAAAACACAACCGAGGCCGGGACGCGGAGATCATGGCCTTGGCTGGCGAACTGGCGGGCGAGAAATCTCGACAGTGGATCGCAGCTTCGGAAAAAAGCTCGATCCTCATAGCTTTTTCCGGCAGATATGTCCACAGCCTGCGGAAGAAGCCCATGGAAGTTATCCGCTCTCGGCAATGGCAAGAGCATCCCCCCGAGGTAGTGTTGCTCCGTCGCCCCAAGCCCAAGGACGCGATCGGCTTGCAAAAGTTCCGCCAGCTGATAGGAATCTTCGGCAACAATAAAAACTGGACGCTGGACAAAGAGACGAAACGTTGGCTTGTCTTTCGTCGCAAAATGATGGTGCGACCAAAATGACAAAAATTTCCATCGTAACTCCGGTTTTCAACAACCGTCGCTATGTCCGCCAGGCCATCGACAGCGTCCTGTCGCAAAAGGGCGACTTCGAGGTCGAGCACATTATAAAGGATGGCGGCTCGACCGACGGCACGCTGGAAATTCTCGACGAATACGCCAGCCAGCCTGGCTTGAAGGTTATCACCGGGCCTGACCGCTCGTTGTATCACGCGTTGCGAATTGGCTATGAGCAGGCCAGCGGAGACATCGGCGGGTTTTTGTGCTCGGACGATTTTTACGCCCCCGGGGCTTTTGGCAAAGTGCTGGCGGGGTTCGAGAAATATCCCAAGCGCGATTGGCTCTACGGCCGGTGCGACATTGTGGATGGCCAATCTCAGCCGATCCGAAATTGGATTACATGCTACAAAAACATAGCTGGTTTCTGGTACAATCGTTGGCTGCTGGGCTGCGTGAACTATGTAAACGCCCCGGCGACATTTTGGCGAATGCGGGCCTGGCAAGCCACCGGCGGCATGACGGACAAGTACAAATACGCCAGCGACTACGCGTTTTGGATGGAGCTGGGCTTGCAGAGCAAGGGCATTGCGCTGCATGAGCATATCTCCTCGTTTCGACGGGCTGGCGTGAGCATAAGCGACTGTCATTACCACGACCAGTTCGCCGAGGAGCTGGAAATCGCCCGCCAACACGCAGGCCCGCTGGCCATGACGATACACAAGTTAAATGTCCGAGCCATAACCGGCATTTACTCTCTGCTAGGCCGAGCTGGGGCAACTGAAATAAAAGAAGGAACCACCAATGCCAACGAAAATTGACACGCCCGACATCCAGGCCAGGCCTTCGGTGGACCGCAACGGCTTTGTGTTTTCATGGCAAGGCCGAATTTTTCGCGGCATATATCCCGACGCGCAGCAGCAGATACAAGAGCTGTTGGACAGTGGCCTGATTGCGGAGCTGGAATCGAATAACCTTTTTCCAAAAACACGAGCTACGGATTACACGGTGGATGGCTGTTCGCTCGTGTTGGAGCATGAGAAAATCTCGCCGATACTCCTGCCGGAAAACTGGTCGTTCGAGATGCACAAAGCTGCCTGCCTGTGTCTTTTGGAAGTCAACCGCATAGCGTCAAAATACGGATATTCCACCATCGATTCCCACGGCTTTAACATCCTCTTCTCTAAGGGCGAACCTAAGTTTATCGACCTTGGAAGTTTTATCAAAACCAAGGCCATTCGCCCAGGTGTGGTGAAGGGGTGGCGCGGGCTGCAGGAATTTCAGCAGATGATGCATTTTCCGCTTTTACTCCGGGCCAGGGGTTGGGATATAAATCTCATACAGTTATACGACACCTCGTTTTTTTCAATACTGAAATCGTGGTGTCGCCATCCGTTTTGGGCCAGGCTGCTTTCGCCGCGGATATATAACCGTATAGAAGACGCCTATTACATCTACAAAATGATCCACCAGATACCCGACGAGATGATATCGGACAACCTGAAATACACTGCTATAAGGCGGCTTGCAGCAAGGTGTATTTTGTTTGGCAGGCGACTAAACCTGTTCCCGTTTACAAAGGTTTCCTTTGCAAAACTGGCGGGGAAAATCCAAAAAATTCGCAAGAAACGACGCCGCTCCGTATGGGGCGATTATCACGACAAAATTGAAGTTACTCCCAGATTCTCAGCCATTGCGGAAATGCTCAAAAAATTGCCCAACTGCAAAACTGTGCTGGAGTTTGGCGGCAATTCGGGCTTTTTCTCCAAAATACTGCTGGAGGAAGGTAACTTTGACCAAATTATTTGCACGGACTACGATGTAAACGCAATCGACAAGTTGTACCTGGAGTTGCGAGAAACCGGGGAAACTCGCATTATCCCCGCAATGCTCAATATCAGCCAGGATCTGATGCTGTCGAACTTCGAGCCTAACGAAAAACGACTTCGTAGCGATATTGTATGTTGCCTGGCCCTGACGCATCACCTGTTTCTTTCCCAGGGACTATCGCCGAGCTTCGTGTTCGGGCGAATCAAAAAATACGCTACAAAATATGTGGCTATCGAGTTTATGCCCCTAGGATTATATTCACCGAAATTCGACGACACCCTGGCTACGCCGGAGTGGTATTGCGAGGAGTGGTTCCGGGAAAACTTTGAAAAACATTTCAAACTCATAGACAGGCGAATCCTCGAAAAAAATCGAATTCTCTACCTCGGCCAACTGCTCGACGATGAAAGCAATTGAATATTGAACGACGACGCGACTGACATCAATTTGCAGCAGGACGATAACCTTCGGTTTTCGCACATGGAAATCCCCGAGCCTTTGCGCGGGCTGCTGGGGGGGGGCTGGCGGTCTTTTTTGGACCTTGGCTGCGGCGACGGCGGGCTGCTCCTTGCTATCGAACAGGCGGGGTTTTTCGACTATGCCTCGCAGGAAGTCCATGGCGTAGACCTCTCCGCCAATCGCGTCGCTCGCATGAAACAGCTATGTCCGTCTGTCCATGGCCATGTTGGCAGCGTCTGCGAACCTTTGCCGATAGCTGCGGGCAGCATCGACCTGCTGGCTTCGACGATGGTTCTGGAGCATGTGCCCGACGATAGCAAAATGCTCGCTGAGATAGCTCGGCTTCTTGCACCGGGCGGGCGGGCTTATATATCGACGGTGTTCAAAAAACCCTGGGCGTGGT
>JAOZNE010000373.1:0-1533 GCA_029933955.1 Phycisphaerae bacterium | reverse complement strand
ACCTAACAACATCCGTTAGTAAAGCAAACTTTGCTAGCGAACGCAAGAAAAATCCCGACTCAGCCTTGGAGTTGAAACTTGCCAGGTTCGGCTTTGGCGAATCGGCTGGCGGGGCCTTTGAGTTTTATCTCTCGCGAGATGGCGGCGTAGAGGGTGTTGGCTGGGGTCAGGCTGCCGTTGCGAGGTGCCCAGATTTTGGCGCCCACAGCCTTGGCGACGATTTCCTTGCAGCTCATCGGACGCTCGCAAGATTGCAGGACGCAGATGGCAGCTTTGACGAGGCTCAGCGGCTTGGCGTTTGGCTCGGTGGCCTTGGCCGCAGGTTTTGCTTGCGGTGCCACAGCTTTTGCCTGCGGTGTCGCCGTGTTCGCCTGCGGTGCCGCCGCTTCGCCCGTGTGGCGTTGTTTGGTTGGCTTGGCAGGTTTGCTCGCCGGCTTGGTTTTCTTCGCGTCAGCCGCAGCCAGTTCAGCTTTCTTCGCGTCAGCCGCAGCCAGTTCAGCCTTGGCTTCGGCTTCGTACTGGGCTTTGGTGACGATTTTATTTCCTCGCCTGGAGCCCTTCGCGGCGATGGCAGGCTTGGCTCGCTTGGCTTTCAGCTCGGCCTCCGTAACATTCTCCCATTCGATTTTCTTCCGCCTGGCCGATTGCCTGGCCGGGCTAATCGTCGGTTGGCTTACGACGCCGCGAAGCCGTTGGGCCGTCTTGATTCTGACGGTCTTGCCGGTTTTCAGGTTCAGGCCATCCCAGCCGCCCGAGGGTCGCTCGTGGGTGATTTTCACCGAGACGATGTTGTTGCTGACCTTGGTTTTGTAGACGCCGCCGATTTTTACTTCGTTCTTTTTCATGGTTCTGTTCCTTGTGTAAGGGGTTTTGGTTCCGCCGCGGAACCGGGCTTATACTTGCATCATGTCTGCGATGTAGTGGATGAGTTGATGTACGCTTTGCGGGTCCAGCCGGCCACCTTCGCGGATGGTGTGGAGGGCCTCGTTGATGCGGATGATTGGCTCCATCGGCTCGTCGATGCCAGGCGGCGGATACAGCGATGGGAACAGCATGTTAATCTCGTGCTGCTCAACCGCCCGGGCGACGCTGCGGAGTTGCTCGACCAGTTCGTTGGTTGTCTTTTCGTCGTTGTCTTTCATGGGATTTTCCTTGCCCCTCTGGGGCGGTTATATATCGCCGAGCCGAAGCAGCTCGAAGTAGTAATCGCGGACGTCGCCGTTGGTGCCTGCGTAGCCATCGAGGAACATTTGCAGGTCTTCAGCCATCGAGAAAATGTCGCCTTCGTAGCTGGCGTTTACGACATGCTCTCGGCCCTCGGCATGCTCGGGCGTGAAGGTGGTTACGATGATTTTGTTGTCGTTCGTGTGATAGTCTTTGCGATGGGCCGTGGCGCGGCGTCCGTCGCTGCCGGCGAAATCGATTCGTGTAAGTTTCATGGTAAATCCTTTCGTATAAATGGTTTACATTCCACATGTTCATGTTAGACATGTCCTCCGCGGAAGTGAAGGTAATTAACTTCTTTTATTGCAA
>JAOZNE010000372.1:0-1533 GCA_029933955.1 Phycisphaerae bacterium | reverse complement strand
GTCAAGACAAAGTAGAAATGTCCGGTGTTTCTGCAAAGTTAAAATGTCCGGTTAGGCTATGAACTTTTTCTTCTTTCTCTTTTTCATACTACGCCGCCAAGGATGGGCAGGGGATGGACGGTATGCCTGCCTTTTGATAGACTCTTGTTTATCATCCGAAGGACAAGGCTCTGCTGAGGAGCAACCTGAGCGTCGGATGGTCGATGAACCGGCAGAGGGCGGCGCACTTGCGTCGCCCTTGTCTTTTTCCGCCAGGCTTTGCTTCTCTGCCGGGCATCGCTGATGCGATAAACCTCGGGGGTCTGGGGGCAGAGCCCCCGGAGGCTGGGCTTCCCCAAGTATTTCATATTTGAGGTAACGATCCCCGAAGCGAATACGCACGCTGCCATCAAGACGATTTTCCACAACCACTTTTCCGCCACGCAGGCCAGGCCAGGCCGGCGGCAGAAGCTGATAAAAAACATTGTCCAAACGAATCGTATAATCATTGGCTACCGTGCGAACATGATGAATACTCAACACGCCCGAAGTATTCACAGACCGACCGGCGGGCCTGTGGGCGTCGTTGCCGCTGGCGGGCTTGACCGTGCAGCGACGGTTGAATCAGGGCAGAAAAGTTTCGTTCAGCACGGCGTTGGCTTCGGCCATCGTGCAGGCTCCAGCCAGTCGCAATTGCTTGACCAAACGATCCTGGGCCGTGGCGTTGAAACGCTCGACACGACCCTTGGCCTGCGGGCTGTAAGCAGCTATCCAACCTATGTCCAACTGCTTTAATGCACGTGTAAACTGCGTCTCGACGGGCTGCCTGGCCTTGGTCTCGCCCCAGAAAATACTGTTGCGATCGGTGTACAACGCAACAGGCCTGCCGTGCTTGCGAAGGTAACGCTTCGTCAAATCCATGTAGCCTTCGGTCATCTCGCTGGGATAAAAACAGGCGACGACTTTGCTCGTGGCGTCATCGATCATCACCAGCAAATCCATCCTAGGCCCGCGGCCTTCAAGCCAATCGTGAGGACTGCCGTCAGCCTGCACCAACTCGCCAAAACATTCACGACGCTCGCGACGACGGCGGTGCTTCTGACGCCTTCGCTTGGGCTTCCACAAACCCGCGGACTTGAGCCACAAACGAAGCGTCTCGGGGCAAACATCAAGCCCGTGTTTAGCCAGCTCCTCAGCCGCGAGCGTCGGGCCAAAATCAGGGTAGTCCCGCCGATACAAATCAACAGCTTGCCGACGAAATGCGTTGTCTTTGCAATTGTTCGAAGGCTGGCCGCGGAGCCGATGAATTACTCCGCCATCGCCGCAGGACTCTAGCCGACGTTGAAGCCGGCGTATCTGCCGAGTGCTTCGCCTGAGCAAACGAGCCGCCTGAACTTGCGTGCGTTTGCCTGCCAACACTGGCGTCATTATTTTTAGCGTGTCTCGTTCTTTTTGGCTCATTGCAATCCGATCTTCGTTCATCAGCTCTCCTTCTAAGGGTAAGGAAAGCGGACATTTTAACTTTGCTAAGACCGGACATTACAACTTTGTTAC
>JAOZNE010000371.1:0-1534 GCA_029933955.1 Phycisphaerae bacterium | reverse complement strand
AAAAACAATTCGCTGAAATCCTATAGGCCAAGGGCTGGAATATCAAGATGCATTCGCAAAAGACACATTCGCAAAATGACGAATAACAGGAAAAATGACCAATGCCCAAATACCCAATGACCATTGGTCATTTTTTTTGTCATTTTGAATTCGTCATTCGGTTTTCGTTGTTCGAGCTTCGGAATTCGTCATTCTCTATTGCCTACTTGCCTATCGCCTATTGCCTGTTCCCGATTTTCCTTGCGAATTGCTTGGCTTGGAATTAAACTTCGTCAAGTTATGAAGCCGATAATGACAGCCAATCAGGTGGGCAAGGCGTTTGACGGGTTGTACCAGGCCGTGGTCTCACACCTGCCCGAGGACAGGCGTATCGCTGTGGTAGGCGTCCGCACTCGGGGCGAGGTTTTGGCTCGGCGGTTTGTCGATAGACTCGCCAAAGACGCTCCCGACCTGTCGGTGGATTTCGGCATTCTCGATATCACTTTTTATCGCGACGATCTTTCCCGCCGGCGGGGCGTGCCGATGGTTCGAGCTACGGAAATAGACTTCGACCTGGACGACGCGTGGGTTCTGCTGATAGACGACGTCATCGAGACAGGCCGAAGCGTCCGGGCTGCGCTGGACGCGCTTCACGATTTCGGCAGGCCCAAGTTCGTCCGCCTGGCTGTGCTTATCGACCGAGGCGGACGAGAACTGCCCATCGCGGCGGACTTCGTCGGCAAAAAACATAAAGCCCCGCATGGGGAACGAATCCAACTCAAATTGAAAGAAACCGATGGCCAAGAGAGTGCCTATCTCGTCCAGCCGGGCGAATAAAACCGCCGGGCTGAAAAAAACAAAAAAGCCCGCCAGCCAGGCCAACCAGGCCCCCAGCGAGGTTACCGCGGATGAAAACTTCGTGTGGCACCGCAAAGACCTGCTGGGCCTGGACGAGCTTTCACCCCAGGAAATAGTGCATATTCTCGACACTGCGGAGAGTTTCAAAGAGGTCTCGACCCGCTCGATAAAAAAGGTGCCCGCCCTTCGCGGCAAGGTTGTCGCCCTGTTGTTTTTCGAAGATTCCACCCGCACGCGGATGAGTTTCGAGCTGGCTGCCAGCAGGCTGTCCGCTGACACGCTGCTGTTTACCGCCAAGGGCTCGAGCGTGTCCAAGGGCGAAACCACCATGGACACCGTGCGAAATATCGAAGCGATGGGCGTGGACGTATTCATCATGCGGCATGGCCAAAGCGGCGCACCGCACCAGGTCGCCCAGAAGGTCTCCGCCAGCGTCATAAACGCCGGCGACGGGTCGCACGAACACCCCACACAAGCACTGCTGGACATCTTCACCATCCGCCAAAGGCTTGGCAAGTTGGCGGGGCTAAAGGTCGCCATCGTCGGCGACATCGCACATTCGCGCGTCGCCCGCAGCAATATCCTGGGCTTGCAAAAACTCGGCGCAGAAGTCGTCGTCGTAGGCCCGCCGACGCTCGTGCCGAAAAAAATCTCCGCCATGGGCTGCACCATCTCCCACAGCCTGGACGACGTACTC
>JAOZNE010000370.1:0-1541 GCA_029933955.1 Phycisphaerae bacterium | reverse complement strand
GGCTGGTAGGGCTGTTCGCTAATCGTACCCGTGCCGCCTTCCTTCATGGTATGGCAGAGTTTTTCCGCGCCGGGCCTGACGTATAACACGCCCGTGCCCAAAGGCCCGAGCAAACCCTTATGGCCCGGGAAGGCTACGAAATCCGCACCGATAGCCTGGACATCCAGCCCCACATGACCTACCGACTGGGCGGCGTCGATGAGATACGCTACGCCGGCTGAGCGGGCGATTTGGCCTATCTCCGCGATGGGCTGCATCGTGCCGGTAACGTTCGAGACATGCACACAGGAAATCAATCTGGTGTTGGCGTCGATGGCTCGGCGGACGTCGCCGGGGTCTACCAGGCCGGTCTTGGGATCGCACGGCACGAAGCGAGGCTCCAGCCCGGCCTGAGCGGCAAGAGCATTGTATGGCCGAAGCACGGAGTTGTGTTCCATGGCCGTGGCAACGGCATTGCAGCCTGGCTCTACGGTGTTCAGCAAGCCTCGGATGACAGTGTTGAGAGCTTCGGAACAGTTCATCGCCAAGACGATTCGGTCGGGACTTTCGGCGTTTATCAGCCGGGCCAGCCGCTTACGACAGGTAGCCAGAATTTCCTCGCACGCCCGCGCTTCAGCATAGGCACCCCGGCCCGCCGAAGCGCCGCAACCCTCGGCAAAAGCGACCATCGCCTCAGTAACCGCCACAGGCTTGGGGAAGCTCGTAGCCGAGTTGTCCATGTAAATGCGTTGCATTATTAGTTATCAGTTATCAGCTGCCAGTAATCAGTAAAAACAGAAAGATGCTAACGAGGCAATTTGTTTCCTATTCGGTTGTTCGCCCTTTATCCAAGGCCTGGCGAATTCTATCCGGGTGGCACCGGAGATCGAGGACTCGCCAAACGACTGCCAGATCATTTTCGAGTACATAATATATAGCATAGGGAAATCGCTTGGACAAAAGTCGCCGGTAACCAGAAACTTTGGGATGGATACCGGCATAGATCGCGAGGGAGTCGATGTCGGAGAACATGGAATCGAAGAAGTACTCGCCAACGCCTTCAGCCTGCATCTCATAAAACAGGCGTCCGGCATAGATATCTTCCACGGCTGAAGAGAGAATTTTGATCTTCATTCAAACCGCTTTCTGAGTTCTCGCTTCGCTGTCTCCCAATCTGCGATTCGTTCCTGGCCGGCGGCAACTCTGGCCTCGGTTTCTTTGAGAACGTCGTTGTGCCACGGAGGAGACTCCAGCTCAGTTTCGCTTTTTGACAACTCTGTCCACAAGGTCTCCATGGCTTGGAGCTTCTCCACGCGAGACATCTTTTCAATTTGGAGTGTGTTTGCCATGATTCTATTATTCTAATACTTCCAAACCCTGAAATCAATTCTCGTCTCTGCCAAGCCAAACGACCATGGCTACCCAAACTATTGCCTATTTATCACCATCAAGAATCCACGGATTTCACGGAATTAGAAGGGATTTCACAGATTTTTTTTGATTAAAAAAAGAATCCGTGTAATCATCTTTTGAAAAATCCGTGTAATCCGTGGACTGTTTTT
>JAOZNE010000125.1:0-6085 GCA_029933955.1 Phycisphaerae bacterium | reverse complement strand
CTGTGTACATCCGTGTCTATCCGTGGTTCTTTTTTTGTGAACGGTTGCGATTGGCGAACATGACGACGATAGATAACCCGCCGATAAAACCCGACAGCGATGTTTCGCTGGACCAACTCGAAGGCAGGTGGTGGGTCGTCCACACCAAACCCCGCCAGGAAAAGGCTCTCGCGCGAGACCTGCTGGTCGCGGGCTGTCAGTACTTCGCGCCGATGTACCAAGCCGTCCGCCGCAGCAAAGGTCGAGCGTGGAAGGCAACCCTGCCCCTGTTCCCGGGCTATCTGTTTTTGTGCGGCACGCCCGACGACAGACTCCAGGCCCTGAAGACCAACCGCATCGCCAATGTCCTGGAAGTGCCGGACCAGGCCAAGCTCGCGGGAGAACTTGCTGCGATCGACCAACTGCTCCAGTCGGGCCTGGCGATAAGCTCGCGAAATTCGCTGAAAAAAGGCACGCTCTGCCGAATTCGCTCAGGCCCACTCGCCGACTTGCAAGGCCACATCGAACGGGCCAAAGGCAAGGCCCGGTTCATCGTAAACGTTACCATCCTGGGCCAGGGGGCTATGGTGGAACTCGACGCAGACATCCTCGAACCGATAACCTGAAAGATGCCGTCGTCTTTTCTGGTTTTTTTGGTTTTTGGGATTTTTATATCTTATGTTTACCTTCGTAGTCCCCGATGTAGTCTTAGGTGCTGGCTGATCGTGCCCAGTCAGTTACTCTCCGTGGTTTTGGGATATATGCCGGAAACGGCCGGGCACGAGAATTGGTGACATCATGGATATAAAACTGGCAGGCCGGCCTGGCGGGTGGAGGCGAGGGTATACCTTGCTGGAGGTTCTCGCTGTGGTGCTGCTGCTCGGTATCTTGGCCAGTATCGTAACAAGTTCGTTCTCCGATGCCGAGAAAGACTCCGCCAACACCGTATTTGCCCACGATATTCGCGTGGCTGCGGACGTTTTCTCGGCTTATTGGCTACAGAACGACTTTACATTTCCCGCAGACAAAGCTCCCGGGGTTTTCCCGCCAGAGATGGCGAGTTATCTGGGCAGGATGGACTGGTCAACGGAAACTCCCATCGGCGGTCAGTGGGAATGGGACTACAACATCTATGGGGTTGCCGCGGCTGTGTCCGTGTCCAACCCTGACCGAACAGTTGCGGAGATGGCGGAGATAGACAGCATCATCGACGACGGCAATCTGATGACGGGCAACTTCCGCGCCCGCGACGGCGGCTACATGATGGTGGTCAAAGAGTAAAAAACCGCAGAACACGAATACCACGAGTATTTTTAGGGGTATCTAGTTGACTCAACCGACCACATTCTGTAGTGCAGCGAACAATGAGCGAGGATTATCCGCATACGGCATTGGCACTCGAGCGACGCTTCCGCGGCAAAGAAGCATGTCGTCGTTATCTGTTTAGATTACGATGACCAAACGGGTTCATCTGCCCGCGCTGCCAGGCGTCTCAGGCGTGGGAGATGAGGCGGGGGTTGTGGCTATGCAAGTCTTGTCGACGCCAGGTGTCGGTTACGGCAGGTACCATTTTCCATCGCAGTCATCAGCCACTGACGGTGTGGTTCCGGGTGATGTGGTTGGTCACCAGCCAGCAGAATGGGGTCATTGCCACGAGCCTGTACCATTCGCTTGGGCTGGGCAGCTATCAGACCGCGTGGACAATGTTACAGAAGCTCAGACGGGCGATGGTGCGACCTGGCCGGGATCGGCTTTTGGGAACTGTGGATATCGACGAAACCTACTGGGGCGGCGAGGAAAAGGGGGTTATTGGCCGGCTGACGCGCGAGAAAGCCATTGTAATCGTCGCAGCGGAACACGACGGGGCGGGCATCGGTCGCATCCGTTTAGGCCGCGTCGACGATCTGACCAAGGCGACCTTGCACGGCTTTATCTCCCAATCGGTGGAACCCGGCAGCACGGTGATTACCGATGGCCTGCCGGCGTATATGGGCCTGAGCAACTACACCCACGACCGACAGGTGCAGCGACGAGCTATTGGAGGGGAACATCTGGAATATTACCTCGACGAATTCACGTTTCGTTTCAATCGACGCCGGTCCAGATCACATGGCAAACTCTTCTACCGCTTGGCTCAGCAAGCCATGCAGGTGGAACCGATATCATACAAGCAATTAATCCACCCCAACAGGTAGTGGTGGTTGAGTCAACCAGATACCCCTAAATATTTTTGAGTTTAAAAGAACGCGACCGTTCACGGTTTTTTCAGCCCAAAGCTGTTCCTCGCCAGGCAAATTCACCACGATGAAAAGTAATCAGCCTTCCGAGCCAATTGCGAAAATGCAGCCTGGCCGCCCTCGGCTGAGAAGTTTGTGTGAAAGATTGGTTGGGTGCCATGGCTGTTGTTGTTTTGCTGTTACTGATTACTGACAGCTGATAAATTGTCAGCTTATACTTTCATAGACTGAGCTTCGGTTCCTGTTAACACGCTGGTGATCGCTCGGCAGAGTTCTTCGGGCGAGAACGGCTTGTGCAGGAATGGCGCGAGCGAATCGTCAACGCCATGTTTTAGAACCGTCTCTTCGGTATAGCCTGATATGTACAGCACCTTCAGTTCAGGCTGGATATTATTGAGTGCCTCAGCCAACTTCGGCCCGGACAGCCCGGGCATGACGACGTCGCTAATCAGCAGGTCGATGGGCTTGTCGAGTTGCCGTACCATTCTCAGTGCGTCTTCGGGATGGCCTGTCTCCAGCACAGCGTAGCCATAGTCTCGCAGCACGCGGACGACCAACCTGCGGACCGCAGCATCGTCTTCGACGACCAACACAGTCTCGTTGCTACTCTCAACTGGCGATTCATCCTGGTCAAGGGCCTCGTTAGAAACAGGCTGGGCGACCCTCGGCAGATATATGTGGAACGTCGTGCCGGCTCCGGGCGTGCTCTGGATATCGATCTGTCCATCGCTCTGCTGCACGAAGCCATACACCAAGCTCAGGCCCAGCCCCGTGCCCTTGCCCTTGTCCTTGGTCGTGAAGAAAGGCTCGAATACTTTTTGCTGGGTCTCCTCATCCATCCCCACGCCTGTGTCGCTGACGGATATCCGCACATAAGGCCCGGGGTCAACACTGACCAGCCTGGCAGCCAGGTGAGGCGAGACGCTATGGTTCGTCGCCCGGATAGACAGACAGCCTCCCTCGGGCATGGCGTCGCGAGCGTTTATCGCAAGGTTCATAATCGCCTGCTGAAAACGGTTGGCATCTACACGGATATTGCCAAGCCCATCGTCGGCGCGAATCTCCAGCCTAATGTCCTCGCCAAGCATGGCAAGGGGTTTTTCCATGCCCCATATCGCCTTGGCTGGGTCGATAACGTCAGGCTGAATTATTTCCTTTCGGCTAAAGTTCAACAGCTCGCCCGTCAGGCTCGATGCTTGCCTGGCTGACTTTTCAATCTGCTCGATAGATTCGCGATTTTGGTCCCCACGCGGCAGGCCTCGCAGTATCAGGTCGCAGTAGCCGGATATAACGGTCAGCTGATTGTTAAAGTCGTGGGCTATTCCCCCAGCCAGTCTGCCCACAGCTTCCATCTTGGCAGCTTGGCGTAGCTGGGCTTCGAGCTGCATTTGCTCCTGACCCATCGCCAGCCTGGTGCACATGTGTCCCAAAGACAGAGCCAGGAGGTTCAGCACCTTTTGTTGCACCTGGCTGATTTCTCGCCCGCCCGGAAGTCTCTGGGCGATGAGAAAGCCTATGATCTGCCCGCCATCCCACAGCGTCGATGCCGCCGAGGCTTCGTTGGCCTGGCTGGCTTGACAAAACGTGCCGGGCTTGTTTTCCGCAAGGGCCAGGCCCATGGGACTATCAGGTCTGATTGCCTGCCGCAGCGATCTTTCGTCACGCAGCTGGCCTTGTTCATCAATGCCATATGAACCCGTAATTTCGCCAGGCTGATCGGACACGAACCACACGCCGATTCGCTCAAAGCCAAGTTTCTCCCGGGCCAATTCGACCGCAAGTTTGCACAGGTCATCGCGATGCTCAGCATGGGTCAACGCCAGGTTAACCTCGTGCAACACAGTCAGCTTTTCGCGGAAACCTCGCTCGGTTTCTTCGGATTGCAACAGGGTATGTTCGAGTTTTTTGCGATGGCTGAGGTCCTGCAAGCCGACCAGTATCACATCATCCCCGGCCAGTGAAATCTGCTGAATGTTTCGCAGCACCGGAATATCCACGCCATCTTTCCGCGTGATAACGCTCTCGCCCTGGGCCTGGCAGGGCTGATCCTGAACGGATGCAAGGCACTGATCCGACGGCGTCGCGCAGAGCAGCCTGCAGGGCTGGGAGAGCAACTCCGCGCGGCGATAGCCTGTCATTCGGCAGAGCGAGTCGTTGACATCCACGATTCGACGGCGTTTGTTGACAATAAAACAGCCGCTGGGACCGGCGCGGAAGAGCCGTTCCCAGCGACCTTTGCTTTCTCTGAGCAGCCGCATACTTCGGCGGTGGCGAAGGGTATTTATTGTCAGCGACGCGATGATAAGTACAAGTCCGCCGATCAGCCAAATCGAGCGTTGGTGTTGCAGGTAGAAATCCGTCATGTTATTTTCCCAGCGGCTCGGCTTGGAAGACGGCATGCCCGCCAAGCATACCCGCGAGATTCACTCGCCAAGCCAAGCCTGGATGACAATCCAACCGATACCGATTCGTTAGCAGTTTTTGTCTCCGTACGAAATTGCTCACTAATCAGTACATACACCCCACCCGGATACTCGATGAATTGTTTGTCGGCCTTTTGAGCGAAAAAACATTACTGTTTTTTGGGGAACAGGCCAAACGGCATGGGTGATACTTTCGCAGCGGTGGTTTGCTCTGCCGAATGGACCAGCAGTTCCGTCTCGGAGCTTGTGGCCTCAGCTGAGATATACGCCTGGGCGATTACCTTCTCCAACGTTGGACTGAACGTCGCGCTGGTAATGTTGCCAACCTCCAAGCCATCAGGCTGGCAGATGGCTGACCCGGGCGTGGGAATCGCGGGAGTGCTTGCTGCCCCCGTCGGAGCTTCCAGCACCAACCCGCAGCGGATTCTCGCTGGGGTTTTCCCCGCCAACTTGCCGATGGCTTCGGCGCCGATGAAATCGTGCCCAATATCCACGCACCCCATAAGCCCAGCAGAGGCCGGATCGATAGTCTCGTTTATCTCATAGCCATAGCGACAACGCCCCGCCTCGATGCGAAGAATATCCTGGGCGAGCACCCCAGCTGGGGCCAGGACAGCCCGGTCGGATTTTTGCGTGATATAGTCCCACGCCCTGCCTGCGAACATGCCAGGCAGCATCACCTCCAGCGTGAACAGCCCGCAACTGTCGCTGCGAAACGCGATATAATTGGCTATCATCAGCGAGCCTGTTCTGACATCGTTTGGCTTGAGTCCAGCGATGGATATCGGCAGGACCTGATCGAGAATCCGCTCAGCCCCAGGCCCAGCCACCGCGATCTGAACAACCTTTTCCGTCTGGTCATCCACCGTCGCGCCACCGAGGTCCTGGGCATGGACTTGGAGATAGGCCAGGATTTTCAGGCGATTCGTAGCGGAGGTCGTCAGCACCCAGAAGTTTTCCAGCCGAATCAGGCCGCACTTATCGAGTATGCCGCCGCGGTCGTTGCACAGCAGCGTGTCTTGGGCGGTGTTGTCCTCCTGGTGGGCGACATCAGCTGTGCACAGCCGCTCGAGCAGCTCCACCGCGCCGTCGCCGCGAATGCGAAGCCTCCCCATATGCGACAGGTCGCTCAGCCCAGCCCGGCTTCGGATAGCCAACGCCTCGTCCAACGGGCTACCATAGCGCAGCGGAACAGCCCAGCCATCTTCAGGCCCCATCGTCGCCCCGGCAGAAACATGCTTATCGTGCAAAGGCGTCTTCAATAAAGTCTCGCTCATAATATTTTCCCATTCTCATCAAGAGTCCACAGATTTCACAGATTAAAAGCTGATTTAGTGAACCTTCGCTTTCACAGATTTTCTTTTGATTAAAAACAAAAAAATCCATGTAATCTTCTCAAACTGACCGATTTTCAGCAATCCAACCGCGGGGTTGTTGACTGGTTGA
>JAOZNE010000124.1:0-6105 GCA_029933955.1 Phycisphaerae bacterium | reverse complement strand
CCTATAGAACGATTTTATCCAAATCAACATCTCGCAAAAATGCGAAAGTTTACTTTTACTGATTACTTTTTATCTATGCGTTCTTTCGCGGTAAAAATTTTTTGTTTTGTTGTTATTCCTGTCTGAAATCGAATGCCACTTTTATTGAATGGTTTGCCGCTTTGTCTATTGCAGCCTGGAGGGCTTGTTTGTAATCCTCCAGCCGGAACCGGTGCGTCAGCAGGCCTCGCGGGTTCAGCTTGCCGGCCCGGATAAGCTCCAGCACGAGGTCGTATGTGCCAAGGCGTCTGCCCTGGTAGTGTTCCATCGCTCTGCCATAGGCACCGATAACCGTCAGCTCGTTGAACCATATCGGCGTCAGGTCGTCCACCTTGCCTTGCAGCGTGCCGAGCATAATACACTGCCCGAGCGGCTGAGTCCACTTCATACTTTCCATGGCACTTTGTCGCGAGCCTACGCAGTCGAACACCAGGTCGTATCCGCCAGCGAGCATGTAGTTGTTGAACCGGGCCCGTTGCACCCGTCCGCCAACTCGGCCTGCGATTTGCTCGAATCTGCTTTGGGTCTCGCCCGGCAGGGTGAAAAACTCGTCAGCTCCGGTCCGCTCTGCGATGCTTTTGAGGTAGTCGTGGCGGTCGAGAATTTCGATTCGCCCCGTGTAATCCATCGCCCGCAACGCAGCTACCACGCCCAGGCCCAGCACGCCGGCACCGTAGATAAGCACTTGGTTGGCCTGGACAAAATCCGCTCGCAACACGGCGTGCAAGCTGCAAGCCAGGGGGTCTACGAGAATCGCTTCGGTGTCGGGGATGTCGTCGTCCAGGGCGATGAGCTGACTTTCGTGGGCGACGAAGAATTCGCCCCACGACCCGCCGGTGGCGCTGTTGTAGCCTATGCTTGTGCCCGGCGGCAGCTCGGCTCGGCCTCCATATGCGGCGGAGAAGTTTTCGCACACGCCGAAGTGCCCCTCGTTGCAGCGGTCGCACATAGGCTGGGTTTGGCGAGGTTTGCAGCCTAGCGTCGGCTCGACGAGCACCCGCCGACCGAGCCAGCTCGAATCGACACCCGGGCCTAGCTGGTCGACCACCGCGACATTCTCATGGCCTGGTATCATGGGCATGGAACTATACGCCTGCAACAGCGAGTCCGGCGGCGCCTTTTGGGCGACCAGCGCCAAGTCCGAGCCACAAATACCGCCCAAAAGCGTGCGGAGCCGAACCCAGTTCCGCGTTGGTAACTCTGGCGGGGGCACGTCGCGCAGCGAAAAACCGTTCAGCTCCGAGAGCAGACACCCGGGCCAAAAATGCTTCAACCATTGGCAGGTGACCCAACCCAAAGGCTTGATGTCATAGATAAGGGCTTTCATACCGCGACATACTAGATGTTGTTGGGGGAATAGGCAAGTAGGGAATAGGCAAATGACGAATTTCGAAATCCGAATGAGGAATCAATGACGAATAGCGAAAAAATAGCCAATGCCCAAATACCCAATGACCACTGAAGAACCAATACCCAATGCCAAATACTCCCCCGTGTCATTCTGCGCCTTCGCGGGGAAGACAAAGGAAAAAGTTTACCGCGAAAGAACGCAGAGAACGCAAAGAGAAAGATAAGTAGAAAACAAAAAAAGAATGGATTCCCGCTCCCCGACCGGGTCGAGGACAAGCTTCGCGGGAATTGACAAAAAAAGGGAAGCAAAAAATCAGTGTTCATCCGTGGTTCGCTGTTTCTGCCTTCACTGATTACTGCAGGCTGATTACTGATTACTCAAAAAAATCTGTGTAATCCCTCTTCAGTCCGTGTAATCCGTGGATTCCTATTTGCCTATTGACTATTCCCTGCTGTCATATAAGTTCACCGTGTATCATGTCGTGCAGTGCCCTGCCTGCTGCGACCATGGGGTAGACGTTTTCTTCCTTGGCAACGCAGACGTGCAGCAGGAATGGGCCTGAGCTGTCGAGCATTGTTTTCACGCCACCGGCCAGGTCAGCCCGGTCGGTGATGGTAATGCCCTGGGCGCCGAAGCCTTCGATAATCTTGACGAAGTTCGGGCACGGATGATCCACGCCGCTGTACCGCCGGTCGTAGAACAGCTGCTGCCATTGGCGAACCATGCCGAGATAATCATTATCCAGCACGACGAACTTGGTGGGCATGTTGTAGCGGACAGCTGTCATTATCTCGATCATCGTCATAGAGAAACTGCCGTCGCCGTCGATGTCGATAACGAGCTTGTCCGGGTGGGCAAACTGCGCACCGATAGCAGCGGGCACGCCATAGCCCATCGTGCCCAGACCGCCGGAGGTCAGCAGCTGTCTGGGTTTTCTCCAGCCACAGAACTGGGCAGCCCACATCTGGTGCTGTCCGACGCCCGTAGCGATAATCGCGTCATGGTCGGTCATCTCCCCGATCATCTCGCAGACTTCCTGAGGCCTGATGTCGCCATTGGTTTCATAGCTCAGCGGGAACTCTTTCTTCCAGTCCGCTATCTGCCCCAGCCAATCCTCGCGTGGAACCTTCTCTATATAAGGCTGCATCTGAGCGAGAATCGCCTTGGCGTCGCCGACCAGCGGGATGTCGACCGTAACGTTTTTGGAAATACTCGACGGGTCGATGTCTATGTGGATTATTTTCGCGTGGGGCGCGAACTGGGCCAGGTCGCCGGTAACGCGGTCGTCAAACCTCGCGCCGATAGAGACCAGGCAGTCGCAACTTTGGACAGCATGGTTGGCGTAAGCCGTGCCGTGCATGCCGAGCATTTTCAAGGCCAGGGGGTCGGACTCGTCAAAAGTTCCCAAGCCCATCAGCGTGGTGGTGGTGGGCAGGTTGCCCGCCTTGGCCAGTGCCCGCAGTTCGTCGGACGCGCCGGAGAGGATAACCCCGCCGCCGACGTATAGCACGGGCCTCTTAGCCTGGTTTATAGTCTCAGCTGCGAGTTTGATTTGTCGCTCGTTGCCCGCTCCGCCGCGAGGCTTATAGCCCGGCAAGCTCAGCTCCATGCCAGGCTCCTGCTCGAGCTTGTTGATCGTGGTGTCGACGGGGATATCGACCAGCACAGGCCCAGGCCTGCCCGAACTTGCGATGTGGAAGGCTTCCTTTATTATCCTGCCGAGGTCCTTGACGTCTTTGACCAGGAAATTGTGCTTGGTAACCGGGCGGGTGATGCCCG
This sequence comes from Phycisphaerae bacterium, assembly GCA_029933955.1. Lineage (GTDB taxonomy): Bacteria > Planctomycetota > Phycisphaerae > SM23-33 > SM23-33 > B1-G9. The sequence continues at coordinate 2,936 of JAOZNE010000124.1, read as the reverse complement.
TCATGTCCGCTTCCTGAAAAGCGTCGTTGCCAATCAGCTGGGTTTTGACCTGACCTGTGAACGCAACCAGCGGTATCGAATCCATATTGGCTGTCGCCAGGCCCGTAACTATGTTCGTCGCGCCGGGCCCGCTGGTTGCGATAACCACGCCGGTCTTGCCCGTGCTGCGAGCGTAGCCGTCGGCCATGTGGCAGGCGCCTTGTTCGTGTCTGGTGAGGACGAACTTGATTGGCGAATCGTAGAGTTCGTCGAATATCGGCAACAGCACGCCGCCGGGGTAGCCGAAGAGAACTTCGACGCCCTGTTCCTTGAGCATTTCGTGAAAAATCTTCGCCCCGGTCATGCCGAGGTAACTTGTCTGTTTGTCTTTGCAGCTCATGGTTATTCCTTATCGTTATGTGATATGTGAAGCTATAGAATGTGTCGAATCCCACGGAAAAAGCAAGTGTGTTTTTTTGCCCGGTGGGGTCGGCAGACCTGGCCTGGGTATCAGGCCTGGGACTTGGCCGCTGCGACTTGTCCAACCTCGCGCAGCGACCTAGTGTACAGAGACTACAATTACCGATAGTGTCGACACAACCCAACCGCCACGCCTTGCGGCGCACCCCGCGGGTGCCAAAGAGAAAAATTCGCGTTGTGTCAGGTCAGCTATCATACCCGTACTATACCCATCGGATTGGGCCTTGTCAAGCTTTTTGGAAAAGAACGATTTTGGAAAAAGAGCGAATAACAGGGTGGCGTGGTTGCGGTGTTTGCAACCACGTGTTCATAAAAACATCTATGCGATCCACGCGTTCTTTCGCGGTAAATTTTTCATGGCTGACGCGCATTTTTTTTACACGGGTTGGATAAATCTTCGCGAAATGTAAAATTTTCTCCGTTGGCTTGCAAAACCCCTGTTTTGTAAGTCTCTTGTTTTAAAGGAGTTATATTTGGCACGTGTTATGCATGGCCTATGGCATGAGCAATCGGTCTACATATATTAACGGATATTGGCTTGTGGCGGTGGTGTTGCTACTTGTCATCACGACGGTTACGACAAAAACCGCCCTTGCTGAAAAGTCAGGCCCAGTGGCGTCGGAGGCGGTTTCCTCTCAAAAAGACGAGACCAAGCTGGCCAATCGGCCTATTTATGGCGATGACGGCCCAAAAAACGCCAAAAAAACTCAAAAAACGCCAAAATTGCCTGCTAAGTCCATCGGCACGCGGGGAGACCCCAACGCTGGCGGGCTTGTTCGGCAGATGATGGCTTTGGTTGTGATCATTCTCGCCCTGGGCGGGGTTGGCTGGGTCGTGTCCAAAAAGGTGCTGCCCAGGCTGAGGGGCCAAGCCAGGCCTGGGGGCAAGGCGGTTCGCATACTCGAGACTACATATATAAGTCCGCGTCAGCCTGTGTACCTGTTGGCGGTCGGCAGCAAGAAGTTGCTGATAGCTTGCGGCAAGGACGGCCCACGGCTGTTGGCGGATGTTACCGCGGGCCTGGCTAGGTCGGCTGGCTGCGATGAAAACTTTGCCGACGTGCTGGACAATCAGACGGAGGTCAGCGAATGAAGCTGACGCGCGCTAAATTATTGTCGCTGGTTTTGGCTGTGATATTTTGTCTCGCCGGCGCAGCGTTCGCTCAGCCTGCGGCGCCAGCCCAAGCTGACGACCAGGCCCAGGCTAGCAAGACTCAGCCTGTTTCGAACGTGCCGGGCATTGGCGAGATTCTCAGCGTAATCGAGAAGGCAACCCAAGGCCAGGTTGATGCGGACCCGACGGGAACTACCGCGGACAAATCGACGCCAGGCCAGGGTTGGACCGCACCGGTTCGCCTGGCGGTGGTCTTCGCGTTCCTGGCTTTGTTGCCGAGCTTGTTGGTGATGATGACGTCTTTCACGCGGATCGTGATAGTGTTGGGTTTCATCCGCAGAGCTTTGTCCACGCAGAGCATTCCGCCGACGGTAGCGTTGATAGGCTTGGCGTTTTTCCTGACGATTTTCACGATGGGCCCGGTGTTGTCCGAGATCAACACCCAGGCTATTGAGCCTTACATGAAGGACGCTTTGGAGTTCCCCGCTGCGGTGGAAAAGGGCAATGACGTCCTCAAGGATTTCATGCTCCGCCAGACCCGTTCGAGCGACCTGGAACTTTTTTTGGACTTCGCCGGCATAGACGCGGCCAAGACCCAAGCTGACGTGCCCATGCGGGTGGCGGTGCCTGCTTTTGCGATCAGCGAGTTCCGCACCGCATTCGAAATTGGCTGTCTGCTGTTTATTCCATTCCTGCTGATAGACCTCGTCGTGGGCGGTATTTTGCTCAGTGCGGGGATGATGATGTTGCCGCCTTCGATGGTCTCGTTGCCATTCAAAATTATACTTTTCGTCCTGGTCGACGGCTGGCGGCTGTTGGCGGAAACACTGGTGCTGAGCTTTAGATAGGGCAAGACTTATGAACGGTGAAATTATTTTATTTCTAGGCAGGCGGACGCTTGAAACGGGCATGTTGTTGGCTGGGCCTGTGCTGATAGTCGCACTTATCAGCGGCGTGTTGGTGTCGCTATTCCAGGCGGTAACATCGATGCGGGACATGACCCTCGGCGTGGTCGTAAAGATAGGAGCTGTCGGGATAACAATGCTGATAGCAGGTGGCTGGATGCTGCAGGTGATTTTGTCGTTCACAAAAGAAGTCTTCGACACGATCCAGTTGATGACGCAGTAAAAACGGCAATAGGGAATAGGCAAGTATGGAATAGGAGAAACAGAAAATACCCAATGACCAAATACCCAATGACCATTGAAGAACCAATATCCAACACCCAATGAAGAACCAATGCCCCGTGTAATTTGTGTTTTGCTGTTTTTGCTTTTACTGATTGCTGATTACTGATTACTGACAACTTTTTTTTATGACTGAATGGATACAAATTTTGTTGCCGTTTTTTCTCATTGCTTCGA
>JAOZNE010000123.1:0-6115 GCA_029933955.1 Phycisphaerae bacterium | reverse complement strand
CAGCTCAAAGCATCGCTCGATAGGCCAGCGTGAAAACGCCACCCACAACATCCACCCCAGCGAGACGCCAGGCCCGGCGGTCATGTTGGACACGAAGTATTTAATCTCTCCTACAAACTTGGGACGTTAATAATTCATACCGCCATTTACTACAAAGATATCGCTCCTACAGAGCTGTCAAGCCATCGTGTTATGGGATGGCTGTGAAAAAAAATCAAAAATGCTTGACAACCTCTTTGACGACGCTAGAATACCCGTTCCTGTTTTGGGCGTCTTTTCGTTCGCACGGGGCATTTTGGCTACGGGTATCGTAGCTGAAGGTGGGCTGGTGAGGTTGCGGCCAGCAGCTCAGGCCTCCGGACGAAGCCACTGCTGCAACACTTTTTTTTGCAGGATGCGCCAGCCAAATTTGACGCCTTGGCTGGGGCGTTGATTTGCCTGGTGAGCCTTTGGTGCCCCCTGCGCGGGACGGAGTTCCAGCGGCCTGGTCGAGATTTTCACAACCCGGTGGTGTAATTGGCAACACAGAAGTTTTTGGTACTTCCATTCCAGGTTCGAGTCCTGGCCGGGTTGATTCACAATGACTGTTTGCAACTACAACGAGACTCACCATGAAGCATATGAAGAGCATGAAGATGTTTTTTTTGTCATCTAAAAAATCTTCACGGTTTTCATGTTCTTCATGGTAAAAAATGTGCGATAGCGAGATATTATTTTAATGCTGGTATTACAGGACATTTTGATAGCTGACCCCAGCGGGGCCTTCTGCTTGGAGGTGAGAATATGATTCTCTTTTCCGGTCGGAGCAACCTGCCGCTAGCCCGGAGTATAGCGGAGTATCTCAGTGTGCCGCTGGGTGAGGCGCGGATCAGCAACTTCCCTGACGGCGAGGTTATGATCAAGCTGGAGGAGGATATCCGCGGTCGCGATGTCTTCATCATCCAGTCGACCTGCCAGCCTGTAAACGAAGCCCTGATGGAGCTGTTGATTTTTATCGATTGTGCCCGCCGGGCCTCTGCCGAGCGGATTACCGCGGTCATGCCGTATTTTGGCTATGCCCGGCAAGACCGCAAAGACGAGGGCAGAACCCCCATCACCGCTAAGCTCGCTGCGAACCTTATAGCAACATCTGGTGCCGACCGAGTGCTGGTGCTGGACCTCCACGCTAACCAAATCCAGGGATTTTTCGATATCCCGGTGGACAACCTCCAGGCTGAGCCTGTGCTGGGAAGACACTACGCGGAGAAAAATATCGACGACCTCGTCCTGGTAAGCCCAGACGTTGGCAACGTAAAACGCGCCCGAATATACGCAGGCAGGCTTGGCGGCGACCTGGCTATCGTAGACAAAAGACGGGTCAGCGGCGAGGATGTCGAGACGGGATATCTCATCGGCGAGGTAGCGGACAAAACCGTGCTGATGGTGGACGATATGATATCCACAGCTGGGACCGTCTGCAGTGCTGCGAAACTCTGCAAAGAACACGGAGCCAGGAATATCCTGCTAAGCGCCACCCACGGCGTGTTGTGTGGCCCAGCTTTGCAAAGGCTGGCAGAAGCACCGGTAGACGAAATCGTCGTTACCGATACCATACCAGTATCGCAAAACAAACAAGACAAACTGCCAAACCTGAAAATACTCTCAGTCGCAGCTCTGATGGGAGAAGCAATACACCGCATCCACAACAACGCATCAGTAAGCAGCCTGTTTGTTAAATAGGGAATAGGCAATAGGAAAAAACAATCCACGGATTACACGGATTTTTTTAGAAAAAGTTATCAGTAAAAACAGCAGAACACGAATGACACGAATTAAAACGAATGACACCGATTTTTTGTTTTTAATCAAAAAAATCTGTGAAACCGAAGGTTCACTAAATCAGCTTTTAATCCGTGAAATCTGTGGACTCTTAAATGATAGATAAAATCAGGCTAAGCGTCAGCGAGGTATCCTGGTTTGGTCCGTAAGTTGCGGGCTTGATGCGGGAGAGAGCGGCTGGCGGGATCGAGAAAGAAAAATGTCAACAGCACAATTAAAAGCAAGCAAGCGAACGGAACTGGGCACGCGAAAGGTCAAACATTTGCGACAGGCTGGTAAGATGCCCGCTGTACTATATGGCCACGGCAAGGAAGCCATCGCCTTGACCATCGAACAACACGATATTGAACTGGCTCTCCAGCACGGCGAGCGAGTTCTCGAAGTCGACATCGATGGGGACACGCAGAACGTCATGATCAAAGATGTGCAATACGACCACCTCGGCGACCATGTGCTGCATATCGACCTGACCCGCGTCAACCTGGACGAGCGAGTGGAAGTAACTGTGCCGATCGTGCTGGTTGGCACGCCCGAAGGCGCCAAGGCTGGCGGCGTGCTGCGGCAGGTTACTGCGGAAGTTAACCTGGAAGTATCCGTGCGACACATGCCCGAAGATTTCAAACTCATCGTCAGCGAGATGCAACTGGACGACCGCAAGACACTGGCGGAGCTTGAACTGTCGGAAGGTGCAAAGCTGCTGGACGACCCGCAAACCCTGATCTGTGATGTCAGCGAGCTGGCTGAGGAAGTTGAAGCCGAAGCCATCGAGGGCGAAGAGCAAGCTGAGCCTGAAGTCATCGGCGAAAAGCCCGCTGAAGACGAAGAAGAAACCAAGTAATTTGGATACCATTCAGGGCGTTAGAACCACGAATGGACACAAATAAACACGAATTATTTGTAAAAAAACAAAAAAACGTAAGCCTTCCCGAAATGTCGGGCAATATGAATAAACGCAACACATGCAATAGACCCAACATTAGTGTCTATTCGTGGTTCTTTTTGGCGTGAATGGCTACTAATTTGGATACCGAACAGACCAGCGAAACGAGCGACAGGAGATTTGTCGTAGGCTTGGGTAACCCCGGTCGAAAATATGCCAAAACCCGACACAATGTGGGGTTTATGGTGTTGGAAGTTTTGCAGAATCGCTGGGCTCTCGGAGCTGGAAAAGATAGCTTCGAGGGTTTGGTGTGGAACCATCGGCCAGGCCGGGCCCAGAGCAGGTCGGCAGTGCTGTTGGCTCCGATGACGTATATGAATTGCTCGGGCAGAAGCGCCCGAAAGCTGCTGGACTTTTACAAAGCACCGCCCAGCGAAATGCTGGTAGTGCTGGACGATTTAGCCCTGCCATTGGGTCGGCTGCGGATCAGGCCTGGCGGTTCGGCGGGCGGACACAATGGCTTGGAAGATATTCTCCGAGCCTGCGGAACCGACGATGTGCCCAGATTGCGAATCGGCATTGGCCAGGCTCCGGGCGTGATGGACCCGAAGGACTATGTCCTGGGCAAGTTCGGCAAGGATGAAATTGAAGATATAGGCTGTGCGATACAACGCTCAGCTGACGCTGTCGAAGATTGGCTCTTCGACGATATAACAACGGTAATGGAACGGTATAACCGCGCCTAAAAGCCAGGACGAACGAACCTGGCCCGGGCAGAAAATGGAAAGTGGACTATGGAAGAGACAACGATGAAAACTTACGAAGCAATGTTCCTCCTGGAAGCGGGCCAAAGCGATTTCGAAGCCGCCTGCGAACCTATCCAAGCTGTGCTGAAACGCTCCGGTGGCGAGCTGGTATCCAGCAACCTGTGGGACGAACGACGATTGGCTTACGAAATCAAAGGCCAAAAGCGAGGCATGTATGTTCTGACGTATTTCAAGCTCGATCCAGCTAAGGTCGTCGAACTGGAACACGACTGCCAACTAAACGAGGGTATCCTCCGCGTCCTGATTATCCGCAAGGACAACCTCAAGGACGAAGAGCTAAACGCCCCCACGCCCGCTATGATAGCTACCGCTACCCGGGAAGAACGCGAAGCTGCGATCAAAGCTGAAGCCCAAGCCAAGGCCGCCGAGGCCGAGGCCGTCGCTGAGGTCAGCGAAGCAACTGAAACACCGGACGAAACCCCAGTCGAAGAACCCGCTGTTGAATAAGGAGTCAAAACCATGGCTAGTTACAACAAAGTTATATTGATGGGCAATCTCACGCGCGACCCGAAACTGTCGTATCTGCCGAGCAACACCCCCGTCGTCGAGATTAGCCTGGCGATAAACCACAAGTGGAAAACTCAGGATGGCCAACAACGTGAAGATGTCTGCTTCATCGACTGCAATTCCTTTGGCAGGCAGGCTGAGACCATCAACCAGTACCTCCGCAAGGGCCAACCTATACTGATCGAAGGCAGGCTACAACTCGACCGCTGGGAAGGCCAGGACGGCTCGAAGCACAGCAAGCACCGCGTGCACATCGACCGGTTCACCTTCGTAGGTGGAGGCCAACAGGGTGGCGGCTACAACGCACCCCAAGGAGCTGCCCCGCCACAACAGCAACAGCAGGGCTATGCACCCCCGCCGCAACAGCAAGCTCCGCCCGCCGAGCCTCCCGCTGCCCAGGCCCCGCCGCCAAGCAGCTACGACGACCAGGCTGGCGGAGAAGATATTCCGTTTTAACCAGACAATTACGCAACCAAAAATCACCGGGTAACAATAAACTTTTCAACATATATAGAGGATAGAAAACTATGGCTAGATTCATGAAAGGCAAAGGCAAGGCAAAGTCGCGGAAGAAGAAAGACCGTTTTCAGGAGCAGGCCAAGTGCCGCTTCTGCCGGGAAAAAATTTCCGAGGTCGACTTCAAGGATGTCCCAGGCCTGATCAAACTGACTACGCAACAGGGCAAACTTTTCAGCCGAAAGCGTAGCGGCAACTGCGCCAAACATCAGCGTTCGAGCATCCTGGCTCTCAAGCGGGCGAGGTTCATGGGCCTGATGCCATACGTGGGCTAAACCAAAACCACTACGCGAGCAGACAAAATACAAACGAAATCGTAGGAAGGACATCGGCATGAAAGTGCTACTTTGCAAAACCATAAATAAACTCGGAATCATCGGCGACGTTGTTGACGTAGCCAATGGCTATGCCCGGAATTATCTCATCCCGCAGGGGCTTGGCATCGCGCCGACCGAAGCCAATCTCAAGGCTATCGAAGCGGACAAAGCCAGGTACCTCGAAGAGCAGGCCAAGCTGCGCGCTGCCCTGGAAGCCCGGGCAAAGGCAGCTGACGGAACGGAAGTTACCATCACCGCCCGGGCCAACGAAGAAGGCCACCTGTACGGCTCGGTTGGTCCAGCCCAGCTTGTCGCAGCCCTGGCAGAGCAAGGCCAGGCTGTGGCCGAAGAGGAAGTCGCCCTGGGCGAGCATCTCCGCACGCTGGACAAGTACGAAGTTACGCTCCGCTTCGCCCAGGACATCCAAGCTACAATAACCGTGTGGATAGTCCCGCTGATAGAAGAAGGCGCCGAAGAAGCCGAAGCTCCCGAAGCCTCCGAAGTTCCCGAGCAAGTAGAATCGGAATAGGCAAAAGCAGTCCACGGATTTCACGGATTAAAAAAAGATTTAGTGAACCTTCGGTTTCACGGATTTTTTTGATTAAAAAGAATCTGTGTAATCCCCCTAAAATCCGTGTAATCCGTGGACTCTTGACGGAATAGGCAATCCCTTTACGAGCCGTGGCTTCCGGTCACGGCTCGTTTTCATGGACTTTCGCAGCCACGGCACCGGGTCTGTCAATCACCCACCCCACCCAATCAGCCCAGCTGTGGTCTCGCTTCTGCGGCTGGCTGTAAAATCTCATTTACCACGTGTCCAATGGAAATGGGGTTCACTCTGGCGTATTTTCATGTCAAACACGCAACAATTCGCTCGGGCGATTAAAACTATAATTGTCGGTGCGCGTGGGTTGCAAAAAACGTGACTAATGTTTTTTTACGAAAAACCCGTTTTCAGTTTGATACGCCTCCGCCGAAGCATATGATTCACAAAGATTTACAACGGAAGCACCACTTCGTTGCAATTAGCTATAACCTGCAAGCTCGGATGTTTCGCTGCTGGGCTTGGGTTTGCGACGCGGTGGTGTTGTCTAAGTGAGACAAAGATGTCCGCGTCAAAAAAATCGGAGAAGTTTGCTTATATCCGCAAGGTACTCCGGCCTCATCACAAGCGCCTGGCTGTCGGCACAGCTACGATGCTGGGCATCACGGTTATCGACCTCGGCTCGCCATTGGTAATCGCGGTCATC
>JAOZNE010000369.1:0-1562 GCA_029933955.1 Phycisphaerae bacterium | reverse complement strand
TCGGCGAGATCGTTAACCCCTTGGGCGAAAAGCCCGACCCGAAGCTGGATCCGCCGCAGCCTTCATTGTTCAATCCGTACAGTCGCTAGGGACAGTGTAATAGCTGAACCCGCATTTGCAAGGAAGGATGCACCATGGACACGAATTATTTTGTTGGAATCGACGTAGCGAAAGATCATTTTGACATTCACATCCTGCCAGACAACACCGCGTTTCAAACCGGTTCGGCTGCGGAGGACATCGCCAAGCTAATTGTCAAACTCAAAAAGCTGAGCGTCAAACTGATCGTCATCGAAGCTACCGGTGGCTATGAAACGCAGCTGGCAGCTGAGCTCCAGGCCAATGATTTGTCGACCGCGGTGGTCAACCCGAGGCGTACCCGTTTGTTTACATCGGCCACGGGCAGGCTCGCGAAAACCGACCGCATCGACGCCAAGGCCCTGGCTCTGTTTGCACAAAAACTTCAGCCACCAGCGAGGCCCATTGGCGACGAAAATACTTTGAAAGTCAAAGCTATCGTCGCTCGCAGACGCCAGCTGATTCGCATGCGAACCGCTGAACTGAACCGCATGCATCAGGCTAAAAACAAGGGTATTCGTCAAAGTATACAGATGATTCTCGATCTCATAAAACAGCAGATCAAAGACATCGACGATCAGCTTGGCCTGGCGATTGCCGAGTCGTCGCAATGGACGAAAAAAGCTGAGCTGCTCAAAAGCGTCCCGGGCGTCGGCGATGTAATTTGCAACACGCTGCTGGCTGAATTGCCGGAACTCGGCGAGCTGAATCGAAGGGCGATCGCAGCTCTGGTCGGCGTGGCTCCGATGAACTGCGACAGCGGAAAGTTCCGAGGCTATCGGAGAATTCGCGGAGGCAGAACGCCGGTGCGAAACGCCTTGTACATGGCCACGCTGGTGGCCATCCGACACAACCCGAAAATTCGAACGTACTATCAAAGGCTGGTCGAGAGCGGCAAGAAAAAAATCGTAGCTCTTGTTGCTGCGATGCGAAAATTGCTTATCATTTTGAACATTATGTTGCAGAGAAATCAGCCCTGGCAACCGGAACTTTGTTAACGATTGTACCTTGATGACCAGTTTTGGCAAGCTGCGAAAAATCATTTGGGTGGACGATAAAATTTGGGTTATGGGGGGGAGATTTTTTCGTCCAGGGCCCCGAATTATTTTTCGCAGCTTGCCAGAAACCCGAAATATTTTATTTTTTTCACTTGACCATCAAGACAGTCGCTGCGGGGTAAGAAACAAAAACACGGCACCCGACGATTTCGATAGCGATCCCGATAGCGATAACCAGTTGCATGACCTACGGTCTATCTTTTTCTCAAAAATCTGCTGACTAGAAAAAACGCGCTCGGCAAGGCTGAGATGAGAAAGAACGGGCCGGCTGGGATTCCTCCGCAACAAAAATAATGAACCGCATAGAACGCCGCGACGCTCGCGATTGAAATAGCTGCACCAATTCCTTCGAAGAACCACGCGACAATCAGCCCAAACATTACGCCAAACGGACAACACATGGACAGGGTGCTGATTGGCGGCATG
>JAOZNE010000368.1:0-1567 GCA_029933955.1 Phycisphaerae bacterium | reverse complement strand
AGGCTACCCCTGCGACATGGATGCGATTATCGCTATCGCCAATAAGCATAACATACCCGTTATCGAAGATTGCTGTCTGGCATTCGGCTCGACTTATAAAGGCAAACTGTGCGGAACATTTGGCAAGGCTGCTTATTTTTCGTTCCAGTGGAACAAGCCTTTCACCACAGGCCTGGGCGGCATGGCCGTCGTAAACGACCGGGACCTGGCAGACAAAATCGAAACGCTTCGCCAAAATGAATTATGCTGTCCCTCCGCAAAAGCATCAACAATGCTCGCTATTCAGCGAATGGTCTATCGCACGTTTATATATCCGCGAACAACCGCCCTGGCTGCTAATTTGTTCCGCTGGCTGACAAAAAAAGGCCTGGTCGTCGGATCGTCTGGAACTTGCGAGTTTGTCCCGGAAATGGCGGATGATTTTTTTATGGCCATGGGCGCCGCCCAGGCTCGTAGCGGCCTGCGACAGCTAAAAAAGTTGGACAAAAATATCGCGCACCGTCGAGAAATGCGCACCGTCTACGACCAACTATTGGCCGAGGCGGGGTTCAATGTCCCAGAGCTAAAAATTCCCGATTACATGGATCCTGTCCTTGTGCGATATCCCCTGCGAGTGGCTGACAAAGAAAAGGCTCTCGCCGAGGCACCTGCCAGCGGTGTTGAAGTTGGCAGCTGGTTCGAGTGTCCGCTGCATCCCATCGAAACGCCAATGCATCTCTACGACTACGAGCAGGGCATGTGTCCGGTTGCGGAAAAGGCTTGTCGCGAGGTTGTCAACTTGCCTGTCCATCCGCGGGCTGGGCTGAAAACAGCAAAACGAACCGTCAAATTCGTCCGCCAATTCAAGCCAAAGGCTTAGGAGAATTGTTGGCGGGAGTCAGCAAACAGCAAAAAAACGAAGCGCGGTTGGACACGGATGCAAAAAAGGGTTGCGTAAAAATGAATGCGGGGTAAAGTGGGGTTATGCATAAGGCTGAGTCTATAAACGCGGGTGACGTTCGCCAGACCCTTCAGGAGCGTTTCGGTTTTGGGGATTTTCGGCCTGGTCAGGAAGCTGTTATCACCGCTCTGCTCGGTGGCGACAGCGCGGTGGCTATCTTTCCGACCGGGTCGGGCAAAAGTCTTTGCTATCAACTCCCCGCTCTGCTGCTGCCCGGGCTGACGCTTGTGGTCTCGCCGTTGATCGCGCTTATGAAAGACCAGATCGACAGCTTAAAGCAGCGCGGCATTGCAGCGGAGCGTCTCGATTCCAGCCTGGACGACGAAACCTATCGCAACGCGATAAGCAGCATCCGCAACGGACAGCTCAAGCTCCTGTTCGTCGCGCCAGAGCGGATGTCCAACGAGCGATTCCTCAGCCTCATCAGCAACCAGCAGCTCAGCCTGATGGCGGTGGACGAGGCACATTGCATTTCCGCGTGGGGTCATAACTTTCGGCCTGACTATCTCAAGCTCGCCAGGGCAGCTAAGGAACTCCGCGTCGAGCGGGTGCTCGCCCTTACCGCCACCGCCACGCCGCGCGTTTCTGCCGACATGGCCAAGGCGTTTGACGTCAGTGAGCAAAACT
>JAOZNE010000367.1:0-1567 GCA_029933955.1 Phycisphaerae bacterium | reverse complement strand
CATCTTTGTAGAAAAAAAGACAGCCACGAACCAAGCTCCGTAGGAGCGACATCTTGAACTGTTCCAAGGCCAGCACAAAGATATCGCTCCTACGGAGCTAAACATCACGCAATCGCGTTACTACAAAGATATCGCTCCTACGGAGCTGTCCATCTCACCTACTGATTCATGGGATGGCTATAAAATTTATTGAAAAAGTGTGAACGGTTACCAAAAGTCTAACCAAGCTACCCTCGGCTGGGAAGTTCACCTGAAAGATTGGAAGTGCGGCAAGTTCAATATAATCACAAGTCAAGTATTTGCCATGCGGCAAAAATTTAGCGGAATCAGGCGGGCGGCATCGAGCGTCTAGCCTGGGTGTGTCAGATGTAACATCTGACAGCAAAGGACATTATAGATTCGCAGGTTTTTTTGTTTGCGATGGCACTATATTTGCTTATAGGATAGATATTGTGTGGTGCCGAACGGTTAGTCCCCGGGCTGAGTGATATGTCGCCCATAGCGTCCCTGCGATTGAGGTAACCTGAGCTATGAAAAAAAAAACAGCTTCTGAAAGTCATCTCGGCATAATTATGCTGATTATTTTTGTGATTCCTGTATTATTGAATTTCGCAGGTCCAACCAAAGGGTGGATTTCACGGTTTATATCTGTTAGGAAAACAAATACCCACGTTCCACAACAAGATATCAATGCCCGGAAAACAAACAATAAAACAGATCAGACAAATAGAAAACAATTAGCAAATAATCATAAAGCGGGTTTTGCGCCGCAGTTAAGTAATTTTGTCAAGCCCATGGAAGAGTCTATGCCTGCAGCTTTACAGTCAGGGATGGGAAATGCTCCGCCGTTAACGCCCGGAATACACGGTAATATCAGTCAAATAGCGGATATCTGGATCAAGGCCGAAACTCCGGTAGACGCTCCCTTACGCATTGAGCATTGCACGGATCCCTTCTCAAAGAGAATCGTGAGAGTTCTCGCTGCAAACCCTGATGAAAAAGAGTTTCTGACCCCCTATGAATTCGAGGTGAAAGATGCCGGAAACTATAAATTTTACGCAGCCTTGATTCCTCAAGGCGAGTCCTATGCCTCGCCGGTTGAATACCGCTTCGATCAAGAAGAGTGGCAAAAAATCATTCCCATAAAAGGCAAACGGATCAAATGGGGAGTTTCAAACGCCATCAACTGGGAATCGCTGGGACGAAGAGAATTGACAGCCGGAATTCATCGTTTGGAATTGCGATTTAACGAGAAAGCCCGTAACGGGAATTGGAGTTTTATGTGTGACGGGATCGTCGGGTTCAGGCAGGATGCAGGAAAAATAAAGGTCAACAGCATACTCTTCAATACCACGCCGCAAGCTGGAGAAACCGTCGCGGTTGAAGCGGTCGTTTCCGGCGGCAGCCAACCCGCTGCGGCTGTGTTGAGCCTGGGCGGACAGGTCATTTTATCGGAGTCTGTGTTCCTGCAAAGAGGAACCAATCGTTTCTCGTTGACGCTGCCGGAATATCTCGGGGCCAATACCTACCAGATCAAGCTGGGGTCTCTTTCTGATTCAAACGATGT
>JAOZNE010000122.1:0-6188 GCA_029933955.1 Phycisphaerae bacterium | reverse complement strand
CCCTGGATTCCCGCTTTCGCGGGAATGACAAGGGGCCAACCCATGGCTACCCCGCAAACAGCCGCGGTGTAGCCATGCCACCCGACACTAATCACTTGTTCATCTCAATTTCTTGATGATGTGCTTTGCCAACGACTCGCCAATTTCCCGATGCCTTAGGACTGGCTGGGACATTTTCGTGGTAGTATTCTGATACCAATCATGGTTTCCGCCGTGGCGTATAAGCACACAGCCAGCCTTTTTCAGCTTCTTCAATAAATCAATTTTTTTTCATGCCAGTTCAAGCTCCCCGACATGATAAACATGAGGAATGTCTCCGGAGTTCAGATCGTGATATATTTCTTTGAGGTTTTCAACCAGCTCCTCGTGAGTTTTCCCCTGGGTGCGATAGTCAGGATACTCTTCCCAGTAGCCTATAAAAAAGCCGTCTTCCTCATAATAAACATATTTGTGCCGTTCCATTTCGCTATCTCTTTATATTTTATATCGGGATATGTTATACCATTGTCCGAATGATTTTCAAAGTAGTAGGTTATGCAACCTGTTGCATGGCACGCCATCGCGTGGGACAATGTGCGCGATGGAATCGACGGGCGAAAATATCCAGGCTGGAGCGCACGCTCAGGTCTCTGCTGCGATGGCGGGGGGCAGGGCGGTTGTATTGCTTGGGCCTGTGGGGGTCGGCAAGAGCGGTGCGTGTGTGGAAGTTTATCAGCAGGGTTGCGATCAGGCCGGTCGGGCCTGCTACGATTTTATCGTTCCAAACTCCGCCACAGCTCGGCAGGTAACGCGGGAGCTTTTGGACCGGTCGCCCAGCGGGGTTTTGGTCTCGCCTCGCGTTTGCACATTCGCTTCGCTGGGGTCGCGCCTCCTGGCCAGGGCACAGGTAGCCTGTCGCAGCGTAAGTTCGTTCCGCCGACATTTGCTGCTACGGGAAATCGTGGACGACCTGTCCCAGGCGGGGTCGCTGCCAACCCTGCAGAGTGTAGCTGACACGCCGGGGCTGACTACTTCGCTCGACCGTGCCATCGCCGAGTTGAAGCGATCAGCTATCGAGCCTGACGACCTGGCCCGGGCGATGCAAGCCACTGCTGCGCGAAGCCAGTCGCGCGACCTGTTGGCGGTCTATCGCGAGTATCAGCAAAGGCTGGGCGAGGCGGGACTTTTCGACGTCGAGGGCCAGATGTGGCAAGCTCGCGACTGCCTTCGAAACTCTCCGCCAGGCCCGAGCGACCAGCCTGGCCAAGCCGACTCGCGAGGGTTGATAATCGATGGCTTTACCGACTTCACGCCGACTCAGCTGGAGATACTAACCCTGCTGTGCGCCCGCGGAGCCGAGCTGCTGATAACGCTCCCAGCCCCAGCCCAGGACGATGGGCGAGAGCGACTTTGGCTGTGGACGACCCGCACGCTGGAGAGACTACGGGTTTCGCTGGGCGAGCGGCTTGTCGAAATAAATGTCCCGCCAGGTGAGCCTGGCGAGCTGGAAAAACTTTCGCGGGTCGTCTTTGACCATGACCAGCCAACTGTCGCGGCGCCCGAGGGTTTGGACATAATCGCCGCCGCTGGGGTGGACGCTGAAGTTTCTGCGATAGCCCGGCGGGTCAAGAAGTTGTTGATCGACGCCGGAGCTGCCGGGCCTGGAAAAATAGCTATTCTCGCCCGGTCGCTGGGGGCCTATCGCCCAGCAATCGAGCGGATATTCGCCCAGCACGACATCCCCATCGCCCCTGCGCCAATAGCCCTGGCGGAGATTCCCGTGGTGCGGTTTTGCCTGGCCCTGGCTGACCTGCCGAGGGGGAACTTCGAGTTTCGCAGCGTCTTGCGGATTATTGGCAGCAGCTATTTTTGTCCGGGCGCGCTGGGCGATTTTTCCGCTGTCCATGTCGCGGCTGCTGGGGAAGCAATTCGTCGCGGCAATGTCCTAGCCGGCCGAGGGGCCTATGCAAAAGCGGTCGAGAGACTTGCATTGCAGAAGCTCTCCGCCGGGGCCAGTTCCGATCAGCCAGACCAGGGGGGGGACATTGGGCCTGTTGAAACAGGTCAGGCTGGGGCAATGCTGCAAAAACTTTTCGACCTCGCCCAGGCTGCTGCGACCCCGCTGGGCTTGGTGGAACTTATCGACTCGTTGCAACTTCGGCAGGTAGCTGGGGGGCTGAGCGACCGAGCCATCGCAGCCCGCGACCTGCGAGCCATCGACGCCCTGGCTGGGGCGCTAGAGCAACTCGACGAAAACGCAACTCCGCCGGGTCGGCTGGGCGAAGCTCTTTCGCAAATTTCCCTGGCCCCTGCCCGGGGCGAGTCGCTCGTGGATGTGCTGGATGTACTCGACGGGCGAGCTATGCGGTGGGAGCATGTTTTCCTGCTGGGCCTAAGCGAGGGCCAATTTCCGCGGCACTTCAGCGAGACCTCGTTGTTGAATGAAGCTGACCGACAGGCCTGGGCGGGCCAGGGCCTGGAACTGTATTGTCGCGACGACCTGACCGCGCGGGAGATGCTGCTGTTTTACCTGGGTATCTCCCGGGCCAACCAAACGCTGACGCTGAGCTATCTCCACTGCGACGCTGCAGGCAAGGCCTCCGCCGCCGGCGGGTTCCTCGCGGGAGTAATCGACTCACTTGGCGGCGAGGAAACGCTGCTGGACAAGGGCTGTCTGCGGAAAATTCCAACCGGGCTGTTCGTTTTGGACGACGATGAAATAGCCACCCGCGGCGAGGCTGAGACCTTGGCCATGGCAGAGCTGTTCGGCCTGGGTAGCAAGTCGACTGGGCGGGGCATGGGACAGCTTGCCCAGGAAGACTCGCCGGGTGCGTTGCGGCGCATCGCGCGTGGGCTTTGGATTGCTCACAGGCGTTGGCTGCGCGGGGAGAGCGACGAGTTCGACGGGCGGATTTCCGACCGGGTTTTGCTGGGGCAACTAGCTCGGCGGTTCCCGGGCCAGACCGTTTTTTCCGCTACGCGTCTAAGTGCGTATGGACAATGTCCCTGGCGGTTTTTCGCAAAACACCTGTTGCAAATCGAGCCGCTCGTCGACCCGCAACGAAAGCTCGAAGCGGTTTCGCGAGGCCTGCTCTGCCATGCTGTATTGTGCGAAACCCTCACGGAATTATCCCAGCGACATGGCTTGCCCCTGCGACTAGGCGACTTGCCTGAGGATGAACTTTTGCAGACGCTCGAGCGGGTTTTCGATGCCCAGGCTGAGGTGGCTGGGGCTGGGGCAGCTTGGCCTGTGTTGTGGGAAATTCAGCGGCAAAACATGAAGCGCGACCTGCGAAACTATCTGCTCGCCCAGCGAAACGACGATCCCCTAGCCAGTGAATGTCTGCATTTCGAGTTGGCGTTTGGTCAGGGCAGCCGGGCCGGTGGCGAAGACCAGGCCGACCGGGCCAGTGTGCCAGAACCTGTGATTGTCTCCCTGCCTCCGGGCGACCAGAGCGATGCCGAGCCGATGCGGATTCGTTTGCGTGGCAGAATTGACCGGGTCGACCGGGTACAGACTGAGCATGGCGATGGGCTGATGGTGGTGGACTACAAGACGGGTCGGCTGCCAAAATACGCGGAAAATACCACGGGCCAAAATACGCAGATGCCTCTGTATATTGAAGCCATCAGACAGTTGCTTGGTGAGGACGCCCTCGGTGGAGCCTTCCATGGCCTGGGCAGCAAGGGCAATATAAACCTGTTCGCTGGGGTTAAGTTGCGGGCTGGGCAGGTCAAAGAAGCTAAGGGTTTTCCGGAAACGCAAGCCAAAGCGCTTCAGACAATAGGCGGATTCATAGCGGGCATGGCAGTAGGCGATTTTACGCCGAAATATTCTAAGGCCAGTTGCAGCAAATGTCCGTACCGCCAAGCCTGTGCAATATCCCCGGCCAGGGCGGAAGTAAAAGTAATCAGTAGTCAGTAAAAACAAAAATAACAAAAACAACAAACTACGAAAGACGCGAAAGAACGCGAAAACGGGTTTTTTTGAAAAAACAACATCAGTGTTTATCGGTGTTCATTCGTGGTTCGCCGTTTTTGCTGTTTGTTTCGATATCAGGATTTCGGATTTGTTTTAAATTATGGCTGAGCGACTAAAACTTACGCCCGCGCAACAGGCAGCGGGTATTGACCGGGCGGGCGAGAGCCTGGCTTTGCGTAGCGGAGCTGGGTGCGGCAAGACTTTTGTCCTGGCTCGGCGGTTTACCGAGCTGCTGCTGATGGGCGGGGCGAAAAATCTCGACGAGGCGTTGTCGAGGTTCGTAGCTCTGACCTTCACGGACAAAGCTGCTCTGGAGATGTCTCAGCGAGTCCGGGCGATGATGCGGGACTTCGCAGCCAGGGCGACGGGCCAGGACAAACGACGCTTGCAGGGATGGATGGAAAGGCTGGGCGAAGCCCGCATCTCGACCATCCACAGTTTCTGCGCGTCGCTGCTTAGAGGCCTGGCTATCGAGGCTGGGCTGGACCCGGCCTTTGCGGTTTGCGGCGATACTTTCGTTACGGACAAGTTGCTGGCTGAGGCTGCGGAATTGGCGGTGCTCTGGGCGGTGGAAGCTGGCGACGAAGCTGTCGCTGCCCTGCTGGGCGCGATGAGCCTGGAGAGTTTTTCGCGCGAGGTGCGAGACCTGACCAGCCTGCGAGACGCGGTGAATTTCGACGACTATGACGACCCGCAAATAACCATCGAGCGATGGGCCAAGGCGATGGAGCGACTCCGCGGCCTGGCCCAGCAACGGCTGGGCGGCGACGCCCAGTTGCGCGAAAAACTCACCGAGCTGGAGAGCTTTATCTGCACGAACGACGGCGACAAACTGCTGCCTATCCGAGATGATGTTCTGGATATCGCCCGGCAGATAATCTCTCAACCCCTGGCGGACTCAGCTGAGCTGTTCGACGAGCTTGCCAAGCAAAAGCCTGGTACAAAGGGTTCGGGCAAGAGCTGGGGTGATAAGGATACAGCCAAGGCTGTGCGACATTGCATCAAAGACCTGTGCGGCGCATTGGGCGAATATGCCGTTTTCGCAGGCTTGTTGAACGAGCACGACCAGACAGCAGCCCGGACCCTGGCGACGCTTTGCAGGCTCGCCGGGCAGACCAATGAGCGATACGCCGCGGAGAAAAAATCGCGGGGCATCGTGGACTTCACCGACCTGATGACTTGCGCGCGGGATGTGCTGGCGGAGAACCCCGCGCTGCGAGCCAGGCTGGGCGAGGGGATAGACCAGTTGCTTATCGATGAGGCTCAGGACACCGACCCGACCCAGCTGAGCATGTTGCTTGGGCTGCTCGACAGCCGCAGCGGGGGCGGACTGACTGATGGCCAATCGGGCGGCAAGTTGTTTCTCGTCGGCGACGCCAAGCAGAGCATTTACCGATTCCGCGGCGCGAGGCTTGAGGTTTTTCAGCAACTCTGCGACCGGCTTGGCCCGGGGCGGCAGATAGACCTCGACATTTCGTTCCGCACACTTGGCCCGGGCTTGGCGTTTGTGAATCATGTCTTTAGCCAACTTCTTGGCGATGATTATTCGCCTGTGCGTTCCAGTCGCACCGAGCTGCCAGCGGGTTCCAGCGTGGAGATTCTCCTGGCCAACGGCCCGGAAGATAGGCCTGTCGAATCCGCCCAGGCAGCTGACGTCGCTCAGGCGGAGATGACAGCCCAGCGGATTTCGCAGATGGTCTCCCGTAGCGAGAAGCGGGTATGGGACGCCGAGACGGAGCAGTTTCGTCCGGTGCGATATGGCGACATCGCGATACTTTTCGCGCGGATGACCAACAGCCTGGTCTACGAACGCGAACTGCAGAAGCGGGACATCCCGTATTATGTAGTCTCCGGCACGGGTTTTTTTCGGCAGCAGGAAATCTTTGATTGCCTGAACGCCCTGCGAGTGATAGACAACCCGCGCGACGACCTGGCCTTGGTCGGCTTGCTGAGAAGCGCGATGTTCGGCCTGGATGACAACGCCCTGTTGCATATCGCATCGCACGTCCCCAAGCCATGGTTGCCTAATATGGACGAAGCCCGGCTGGGCGAATTGGCTAGGCTGATGAAGCCAGGCCAGGCCGAGGCGTTGCAATTGGCGCGGGATATGCTCCAAAAACTCTCAGCGGAAAAGGACGCGCTGGGCTGCGACAAGTTGCTGGAGCGGGTGTTGGCGGAGACCAGTTACGAAGCGGTGCTGCTGAGTCAATATCATGGCAGGCGGATG
>JAOZNE010000366.1:0-1576 GCA_029933955.1 Phycisphaerae bacterium | reverse complement strand
GAACATAAAACTGGTCGGTTATTATAGGCAATTTCGGATTTTAGATTTCGGATTTCGGGCCGGGCCTATTCGTGAAACAATCCGAAATCTAAAATCCGAAATAAATTTGGAGGTTTTTTTCAATGAACTATATTTCCACGCGTGGACAGGTCGAGCCTGTCGGGTTTCAGGACGCTGTTCTCATGGGCCTGGCTGACGACGGCGGGCTGATTATCCCAGAGACTATCCCCAGCCTGGCGGATCGACTCGACGAGCTGAGGACGCTGGCCTACCCGCAGTTGGCTTACGAAATAATATCTCTGTTCGCTACGGATATTCCAGCGGAGAAACTGCGCGAAATTATCGAGCGGACGTATGGCCAGGCCTTCCCCGAGGGTGTCGCGCCGGTCGTGCCGGTCGGCGATTTGTTTGTGCAGGAGTTGTGGCACGGGCCTACCCTGGCCTTCAAGGACGTCGCCCTGCAATTGCTGGGCAACCTGTTCGAATATATCCTCACCCAGCGTGGCGGCGGGCTGAACATACTCGGTGCCACCAGCGGCGATACCGGCAGTGCCGCGATCTACGGTTGCCGAGGCAGGCGGGGGCTGAGCATTTTTATCATGCACCCGCGCGGGCGCGTCTCGCCAATTCAGCACCGCCAAATGACGACCGTCCTGGACGCCAACGTCCACAACATCGCCATCGACGGCAGCTTCGACGACTGCCAAAACATCATGAAAACTCTCGCAGCTGACCTCGATTTCAAGCGGGAATACTCGCTCGGCGCGGTCAACAGCATCAACTGGGCGAGGGTGCTAGCCCAGGTGGTGTACTACTTCTCAGGCTCGTTCGACATCTGCCAGGCCAGCGGCGCCCAGGCTATCGACGTAAGCGTGCCGACAGGCAACTTCGGCGATATCCTGGCTGGGTGGTTTGCTATGAAAATGGGCGCGCCGATAAGAAAGCTGATTCTGGCGACGAACGAAAACGATATCCTCTGCCGATTTTTCAACACGGGCGAGTACTCGCTCGGCGAGGTTTTTCACACGCTCAGCCCGTCGATGGATATTCAGGTAGCTAGCAACTTCGAGCGGTATTTGTATTACAAACTCGACAGCGACCCCCAGGCCCTGCGCGATATAATGAGCCAGTTCGCCCGGACGGGCCGCCTTCGCGTGCCGCTGGACGATGGGGGCATCGTCGATACCGCCATCGTCGCGGCACGGGCGGACCAGCAGCAGGTGCTCGATACGATCGCCCGCTATCATCGCCAGCATGGCTATGTTTTGGACCCGCATTCCGCGGTTGGGGTTTTCGCCGCGGAGCAAACCAGCCGGGGGGCTGGCGTGCCGGTGATGTGTTTGGCAACGGCCCACCCCGCCAAGTTCCCCGCCGCCATCGAGCAAGCAACAGGCCTGGCCCAGGTAGCAAAGCACCCAGCTATCGACGCGATAATGAACATGGAAACCCGCTGCGTGAACCTGCCAAACGACAAGGAAGCAGTCCGCGACTTCATAAAACAAACCATAGCTGGTTGACTGGTGGATTGGTTGACTGGTTGACTGTTTGATTGGTAGTGTGGGCGTCCCGCCCATGT
>JAOZNE010000121.1:0-6208 GCA_029933955.1 Phycisphaerae bacterium | reverse complement strand
ACCCCACCGTGCGAATTTTTTCCGCACGAATCTGCTCTCCGGCAGTAGCGGGAAGTTTACCCGGTCAGCTAAAACGGAGACGACCTCGAAGCCGTGGATGGTCAGCAGTTGGCGGAAAAACCCTGCGGTGTAGCCGTGGATGTGCTGCATATCGCAAAGCCAGTGAGGCTGACGCCCGCACAGCAGCCTGCGGATTTCCTTCCAGTATCCGATGTTCGGTATCGAGATAACCACCAGCCCGCCGTCGGCCAGTGCGCGGTTGGCCTGGTTCAGCGGCGCGTGCCAGTCGGCTACATGCTCCATGAACGCACCCATGTGCAGCCCGTCGAACGACGCATCCGCAACGGGCCAAGGCCCCTCGGCGTCGAGCAAATGTGCGTGGTCATATCTCAGCTTGGTCTGCTCGATAGCTTCGGGCGAGAGATCCATGCCCGTCAGCTCGAACTCCTCCGCGGGCAGCCATTTTCGCAAAGGCCCAACGCCACAGCCGACGTCCAGAATCTTCGTCCGCGACGCAGCTTCGGAACCGTCGCTGTCGTTTCGCAGCTGGCGGAACTCGTCGAAAAACTCGCAAGCCACAGCCAGGCGAATTTCCTCTTTCGAGTCGTAAGGCTTGCCGCCATGCCAGGCCTGGGCGCATCGCCGCTGTTTGTGCGTATCTTTCATCCGCGGACGTATACCACAAGGCCTGGCGATTTTCAACCGCCCACCAGCCGCCGAGGGTTTATATGCCCTCGACGCTGCGGCGAAGCTGATCCGCCGCGTCGCAAACTCGGCCCGGCGTGTAACCAGCCAGCGGCACGATGAACTCGTTGACCGCGTCCATAATATCCCCAGGCTGTGGGAAAAACGCGTCTTCCACCTCGTCAGCAGGGGTTATCCAGTTCCTCGCGCCAACCACGACCGGCGGGGCGTCAAGCTCGTCAAAAGCCAGGTGCGTAATCTTCGACGCCATCGTGTGCAGGAAACTGCCACGCTCGCAGGCGTCGCTGGAGAGGAGAATCTTGCGGGTCTTCTTGACCGACTCGATAACCTTCTCGTAATCAAAAGGCACGATCGACCGGGCGTCGATAACCTCGCAACTTATACCGTATTCTTCCTGCAACTGATCCGCCGCCTGCAACGCCCGATAGAGCGTCGCGCCGATGGTCAGTATTGTCAGGTCGCTGCCCTCCCGACGGATGGCGGGGACGCCAAACGGGATTTCGTAAAAATCTTCCGGCACGCCGCCAGCTTCGAAAATCTCAGGCTGATCGTAAAGTCGTTGACTCTCGAAAAAGATAACCGGGTCCGTGCCAGTCAGGGCGGTATTCATCAGGCCCTTGGCGTCGTAAGGCGTAGCTGGGAAGGCTACTTTCAGGCCCGGAATGTGCGCCGTCATGGTCGTCCAGTCCTGGCTGTGCTGCGCGCCATACTTGCTGCCGACCGAAACGCGAATGATAGCAGGCATGTGCAACAGCCCGCCGGACATGCTCTGCCACTTAGAGAGCTGATTGAAAATTTCATCCCCAGCCCTGCCCATGAAATCGCAATACATAAGTTCCGCTATAACTCTGCCGCCCTCCAAAGCATAGCCGCACGCCGTGCCGCAGATGGCTCCTTCGGAAATTGGCGAGTTGAACAGCCTGTGGTACGGCAGCATCTCCGTCATGCCGCGATAAACCGCGAATGCTCCGCCCCAGTCGCGGTTTTCCTCGCCGTAGGCCACGAGCGTGGGATCCCTGTAAAAACCGTCTCGAATGGCTTCAAACAGCGAGTCGCGAACGGCGATGCACTTGCTTTTTGGCAGGGCCTTGCCCGTCTCGTCCAGGCCTGTTCTGCTACGCTTGGCCAGGGCTTTGCTCCGCGGGTCTTGGCCATAGGGCAGCAGCGTTTCAGCCTGGCGATTTTCTTCCATCGTAGGCCGATTTTCGTTCGAATACATCGTCTTTTCCAAAAGACACCCAACATGCATCAAATCGGCACGAGGCGAAACTTTCAAATCAATTGCCTTCGTGAAGGCTTTGAGGATAATTTCGTCGGTCTGTTTTTGCATCGCGTCTATGTCCCCCTGCGTGCAAACGCCAGCCTCGATAAGCGACGCGGCGAATGTCTTGAGCGGGTCGTGCTCCTGCCACGCTTCGATCTCGCTCTTTTCGCGATAGCTGCTCGCGTCGGAAGGCGAATGGCCACTGAAGCGATATGTGATGGTGTCCAGCAGCACAGGCCCCTCGCCAGCTGCGATGATTTTCTTCTTCCGGGCGATGGCGTCGATGACAGCCAGGGGATTGTAGCCGTCCACTCGCTCGGCGTGCATCTGGTTTGGCGTCAGCCCCGCACCGATACGGGCCAGGACATCATAGCCCATGGTCTCGCCAGCTGTTTGCCCGCCCATACCGTAGAAATTGTTGAAAAAGTTCATTATCAACGGCAGCCCGCCGCGATGTTTTTCGTCCCAGAGCGTCTTGAACTGGTCCATCGTCGCGAAGCAAAGTCCTTCCCAGACAGGCCCGCAACCAGCGGAGGCGTCGCCGATATTGCCGATGACAATGCCAGGCTTGTCGTTGACCTTTTTGAACAACGCAGCTCCGACGGAGATGTCGCCCGAGCCGCCGACGATGGCGTTATTCGGCATGATACCGAACGGCGGGAAGAACGCGTGCATCGAGCCGCCCATGCCTTTGTTGAATCCGTTTTCGCGAGCGAAGATTTCCGCCAGCGATCCGTAGACCAGAAAATCGATAGCCAGGTCTTTCGTATCGCCCTTGGCGTCGGCTTGGACAACTTTTAGACAATCGCCGCCGAAGTAATTCGTCATGATATCATTCAGGTCGGCGTCGTCTAACTTTTGAATAGCTGAGAGACCCTTGGCGAGGATCTCGCCATGGCTGCGATGGCTGCCGTAAATGTGGTCGTTCGTATCCAGCAGATAAGCCTGGCCGACCGCTGCGGATTCCTGACCTATCGACAGGTGGGCGGGGCCTCGGTGATTGTACTCGATGCCCTGGTAGTTGCCGCGGAGTTTTATCTCGTTGAGCATGTTTTCGAACGCGCGGATAATCATCATATCACGCTGTATACGCAGCATATCAGCCTTGGTGAACCGTTTTGATTTCAGCTCGTCTTTTACGGACTTGTCGTACTGGTTCACCAGGATTGGCTGAAACTCGACAGTATTTGCTTGACGCATCTTCACGGGGTCTACAATTTGACACTTTGGCATCGATTTGGTTCCTTTTTTAAAAGTTATCAGTTGTCAGTAATCAGTAATCAGTAAAAGCAAAAACAGCAAAAAAACCATGCGAAAAAATTCTTGAAGCGTGGTATTTTTTGTTCTGTGTTTTTTGTGGTGAAATCAGCTCTCGTGTCTTTTGTGGTTTTTGCGGACTACCGAGGGTTGATTTCGGGCTGTTATTTTAGTCTATTTGCTCTTTTTCAGGCCAGATTACACTTATATTGTGGTCTTTCAGAAACTTCTGCCATTCTGCCGGTGGCGGGGAGTCTGTTATAACTTTGCTGACCTTGTCGAAGTCTGCTATTTTGAATAGGCTTGGGCTGAGGAACTTGCCGTGGTCTGCCAGCAGGATAGACTCTCGCGAGTTGACTATAGCTTGGCGGTAGATTGCGGCGCTGTCGATATCCCCAGCTGTCAGGCCGAAGTCCATGCTTAGCCCGTCGACGCCGATGAAAGCCCGGTACCCTCGCAGTTGTTCCAACGCGGCCTGGGCCATCGGGCCTACGGTGTCCATGCGGGCTGGGCGATATTGTCCGCCCAGGAGGATCACGCTCAGGCCTGGTGAGTCCAGTTCCAGTGCCAGCCTGGCTGAGTTTGCGATGATGGACAGGCCTTGCCTGGCCTTGAGGAAGGGCACCATTTGGAAGCAGGTCGTCCCTGAGTCCATGAATATCAGGTCGCCCTGGCTTACGAGCTGGGCGGCGAGTTTGCCGATGATTCGCTTGGCTTCGATGTTCCGCATAGCTTTGGATCGGAAGGAGAAGTCGCTCTTCCTCGGCAGCGTCGCTCCGCCATGGACTATCTCGACTTGCCCAGCCTGGGCCAGGCCTCTGATATCTCGGCGGACGGTGGCCTGGGAAACCCCTAGCCCCTCGGCGAGGTTTTTGATCGTAACTCGTCCACTCTCATAGACTTGAGATAAAATCGAATCTCTGCGTTGTTCGGTCGTAGCACTCATTTTATTGTGGTGTTATCCTGTAAAACCTTGCTGTGGGCCTGCAAGATATTGCCAAGTTAGCACGATTTCCTGCATAATACAACAGAAAAATAAAGAAATTTTGAAAATTTTCTGAAAAATAATGCAATATTTTTGTCGATTTAAGGTTGACTATTGCAGTTTTTTTTCATATCCTTTTGGTAGCAGGTATTGTATAGTTACGTTTTTGGTAGTGTTGGCGGACGGTTCACCGCGAAAGTTGCGAAAGTGGATTGCACCATGAAGTTCATGAAGGGCTTGAAGATTTTTTAGATTTTTATTCAACAGCAAAAAAACTACTTCACGATCTTCGTGTGCTTCATGGTGAATTTTGGTCGTGTTGGTTTAAGGAAATGAGAGCATGGAAACGATATTGATGCCGAAGTTGGCTGGGGCGTGTCTGGATGGCACGGTCGTCCGTTGGCATAAGGAGCCGGGCCAGGCCTTCGCTGAGGGTGATGCGTTGGCGCGGGTCGAGACGGAGGTGGCGTTTG
Source organism: Phycisphaerae bacterium (assembly GCA_029933955.1). GTDB lineage: Bacteria > Planctomycetota > Phycisphaerae > SM23-33 > SM23-33 > B1-G9. The sequence goes on along the minus strand of JAOZNE010000121.1, from coordinate 1,524 downwards.
TTGAGTTGACTTCGGGGTTGGCGGGGGTTTTGCAGCGGATTTTGGTACCGCCTGGCAGCACAGCGGCGGTGGGCGATGCGATAGCTGAGATTTCCCCCGAGGGCCAGGGCGGCCAGCCTGGCGGGAATGATGACGACACGAATACACAAGCGAACACGCAAGATACTTCACGGGAGATTGATATGAGTAGCGATAAAGCAGCTGGTGATGTGGTAGCGATTTTGATGCCGCAGGTCGGCAACGATATGGAAGAGGGCACGATTGTCAAGTGGCGCGTGGCCTTGGGAGACACCATCGCGGTGGGCGATGTTATTTTCGATGTCGAGACGGACAAGGCGACCATCGAAGTCGAAGCTGACAAGGCTGGTCGGCTTGCCAAGATCGTAGCGGGCGAGGATCAGACCGTACCTATAAAGGAGCCTGTAGCGTATCTCGGCGAGGACGAGGCAGCGGTGGACGCTTATCTAGCGGCGCAGGCGAAGGCTGATGTAGCACAGTCGCCCCCGGCTGTGAGTGGTGTGGTTGCTGATGTAGCACAGTCGCCCCCGGCTGTGGTTGAAGCGGCTGGTGATGCGCAGTTGTCCCCGGCTGGGGTTGGTTCTTCTGGCGGGCGGGTCAAAGCTTCGCCGGCTGCTCGCAAACTTGCAGCGGAGCTCGGCGCAGACCTGGCGGGCCTGGCGGGGACTGGCCCGGGCGGGCGAATCGTAACGGCGGATGTTTCTTCCGCTCCGCGCAGTGTTGGAGCTGGGCTGCCAGCGGCGTCTGATGTCGCGCCGGCACGGGCTGTGAGCGGGCCTGTCGGCGAGCCTACCCGCACGAAACTGGCGGGCATGCGAAAGGCTATCGCGGCGAATCTTACCAAGAGCAAGCAGAATATCCCGCATTTTTACCTGCGGATTAGCATTGACGCCGAAGCGATGATGACTTTTTACCGCAGCCAAAAGGCCCGGTTCAAATGCAGCGTCAACGATGTGGTGCTGATGGCGTGCGGCAGGGCGATGCACGAGTTCCCCGCTTTCCGCAGCAGGCTTGAGGGCGACGAAGTCGTCGAGCTGCCCTCAGCTAACATTGGCTTGGCTGTCGGGCTGGACAACGGGCTGGTCGTGCCGGTTATGCAGGACGTGGACAGGCTGAGTTTTCAGCAGGTAGCTGGCGAGAGTAAGAGGCTGGCTGAGGCTGCCCGCGGCGGCAAGGTTGAGAACATGGGCAAGGGCAGCTTTACTATTACGAATTTGGGTATGTTTGGCGTTGAAGAGTTTTCCGCAATCATAAACCCACCAGAGTCTGCTATTCTAGCGGTTGGAGCTGCGCGCGAGGCCGTGATAGTTAGAGACGGCGCGATGAAACCCGGCAGAGTGATGACGGCGACTCTAAGTTGCGACCATAGAATTATAGACGGTATGCTGGCAGCGAAATTCGCAGCAAGACTAAAAGAATTGTTAGAAAACCCCATGATTATGTAGCAAATTCGAATATCGAAATCCGAAATCCGAAACAATATCGAATGTTCAAAATTCAAATGTT
>JAOZNE010000365.1:0-1579 GCA_029933955.1 Phycisphaerae bacterium | reverse complement strand
ACAAAAGGCTTGAAACGGCAGACCACGCCACAGCCCGCCCTGTATCTAACTGAGCAGGAGGATGGCTCCAATCAAACCAGAATGGTCGGCAGTGGCCGACCCTACGAGCTGCGCCACAATTCAAGCTATATTAAACAGGCGGCCAGGACAGAAGTCCTGGCCGCCCGTGTTTGGATAATTTCACATGAACAAATTTGCCATGCGAAGTTGCATGACCTGTGGCTGATTACTTCTTGCCGAACGCTTCGTCGTACCAGAGTTGCAGTTCGTCATCGCTGATGGCGGTGGTTCGGCCTGCTTCGTATTCGACATCGACCTTGTCCCGTATGGACAGCAGTCGCGGGTCGTTTTTCGGCACGTCCACGCCGTGGTACCGTTCGAGCCAATGCTTCAGCCCGGCGGCTCCGCTCTTGTCGGTGATAGCTACGGCGATGGGCCTGTGGAGAATTTTCTGCGTGTCAAACGCGGAATAAATTTCCTCGCTCTTGAGCAGCCCGTCAGCGTGTATGCCCGCTCGGGTGGTGTTGAAATCTCGCCCGATAATGGGGAAGTTCGTCGGGATATCGTGGCCAATCTCGTCGCGGAAATAATTCGCGATTTCGGTGATAACCTCGAACTTGATTTTATCGCTGCACGGCACAAGTTCCCGCAGCTGGGCAGCTTCGATAATCATAGCTTCCAGCGGCGAGTTGCCCGTCCGCTCGCCAATGCCCAGCAGAGATGCGTTGCAGGACGAGCAGCCATACAGCCAGGCTGTGGCGGGGTTAATGAGTACTTTGTGGAAGTCGTTGTGGCCATGGAATTCCAGCAGTTCGCCCGGCACGCCGGCGTCGTGTATCATCGCGTGGACGAGTTTCGGCACGGACCTTGGCAGGGTCGCTTCGGGCCAGGGCACGCCGTAGCCCATCGTGTCGCACAGGCGAATTTTAACGTCCATGCCGCTCTGCTCGCGAAGTTTCATCAGCTCGATGGCGAATGGCACGACGAAGCCATATACATCCGCTCGGGTGATGTCCTCGAAGTGGCAGCGAGGGACGATGCCTTCTTCCAGAGCTGAGCGTGCGATGTCCAGGTACAGCTCCATGGCTTGCCGGCGGTCTTTGTGCAGCTTGAGGAAAATATGGTAGTCGCTGCAGCTGGTCAAAATGCCGGTCTCCGGCAGGTTCATGGACTTAACCAGTGCGAAGTCGCTTTTGACCGCGCGGATCCAGCTGGTTACCTGCGGGAACTGGGCGCCGGTTTCGAGACACTTTTCGACAGCCTGGCGATCCTTCTTCGAGTAGATGAAGAACTCGCTTTGTCGAATGATGCCGCTGCCGCCGTCCAGCTTGGCCATGAGCTTGTAGACGTCTACGATTTGCTCAACGGTATAAGGAGGCCTGGCCTGTTGGCCATCGCGGAAGGTGGTGTCGGTTATCCATATTTCCTTGGCTGGGGCCAGGGGCAGGGTCGAGTCCTCGAACAGCACCTTCGGCAGCTCTGTGTACGGGAACATGTCGCGGTACAAAACAGGCTCGTCAACTTTTTGTAATTGAAATTTTTTCGAATCTTCCGCCATGGTGAATATACCTTTTCTCTA
>JAOZNE010000120.1:0-6235 GCA_029933955.1 Phycisphaerae bacterium | reverse complement strand
ACCCGACATATTCTCAACCCGCCGGAGTTTGTATATTTATCGGAGAGGGCGGGATTCGAACCCGCGGTACGGCCTTAAACCGCACGCCGGTTTAGCAAACCGGTGCATTCAGCCACTCTGCCACCTCTCCACGAGGCCAAGCCGATACGACAGGCCAATCGCGTCGAGACAATGTAGCCTCTTGCACCACGACAGTCAAGACCATTGTTGCTGCGGGATTTCAGATTTTTGATTTCGGATCAGCTTGCTCGTGGATGAATTTGAGACCGAAGGTTCACTAAACCCACAATCCGAAATCCGAAATAATTTTTACTTACTATGCGAACCACTGCAGGAGCAGGTCCTGGGTATCGATTTGGCCTGTCGATATATAGGAACTGTCGCCCAGGTCAGCTGTGCCAAACTCCGAGAGATTGGTTATCAGGTCATCGTCGGACGAATAAGCCATCAGGCCCGTACCCTGGTTGCTGTCATCAGCGGTGGCTGGGTTGTTATCCGGATCGTCAGCCACGAGCAGCCAGGAACCCGCAGCATAGCTGGTAGGCTGATGGTTCAAGCCAAAGGTATGACCAATTTCGTGGGCGATAACATTGGCAAACGCCCTGCTATACTGGTTCAACCTGCTGGTATCGTCGCCGGAGACAGGCAGGCCATTGAAGTTCTGCGCGAATACAATAGCGTTGTCAGCCTTGCTCTGGCCTGCGACGTCTATCTGACTGGCGATGCCCAGCAGGCCTCCACCAAAGACCGAGTCGTCCGCGTTGCCGGTGAAGGCTGTGGTGAAATCGACATCCGGATCCAGGCCCCATGTCGATGGGTCTATTGTCGTGAAGTATATTCCGCCATCAGCCGGGGTCGCCGCGTTCCACTCTGCCAAGGTGGTAATCCGGTGGATGTTCAGGTCCGCCGCCACGCCGCCGATCTCGTTGGTGTAGCTCGGTGCGATGTTCCCGAAGATGGTCATGATATTATCGACGATACCAACCACGCCGGTACCACCTTCGATAATCCTGGTTTCCTCGCCATCCAGAGCAGCTTCGATATCATTCAGATCAAACGCGTCTACGACGACCGGGCCTATGTCATATTTCGTAGCCGTGCCGCCATCGAAGTCCAGATAGACCAGCTGACGCGGATCGTTGGCACCGAGATTGTTGTTATTGTCGCCAACCTCGTTACTGACATATGCGATTTCCTCGTCGGTCGGCAGAGCACCGATCTGGGCTATCAGGTTCGAGTCCGACTCGGCGCGATTCATTTCCAGCGTGTAGATATTGTCTCCACCGGTGATAGTCTGGGCTGGCTCGACCAGGATGAAATAGTCTCCTGAGGCTGGGAGTTCGAATGCCTCGAACAGCGTATAAGGCCCAGGCACGTTGGAATCGTTGGCTTCCCACCTGGCAACCAACTCGAAGGTATCATCCGTCGTATCAGCTGCGGTGCCCTGGGTGTCCTGATAGAACAGCCCAAGCAGGCCCGCGATATTTGACGAGTATGAAACGCTGAAGAACTCGTAGACGTTGGCAGCGAATCTGTAGATATCCACGTCGCCAGCTTCGAGCGTATTGCTTGCCGACTGCGAGCCGTTGAGCGTAATTTCCCAGGCTGGTGCCGCTATCGCCTCGGCGAAGGTGTCCGCTACGTCGCCCGTCGGGAGCGGCAGCGAGCCGGTGTCAGCCAGTATCGTCGCGGTGGCGGCACTGTTGAGGTCCATCCTCGCTGACCGCAAGGACGAGCCGTAAATAACAGGCCCGGGCAAGGCTGTTACGTCCGAGAGTTCAACCGCCAGAGTTTGGCCATCGAATCCGTCAGCTTTGTAAAAGCCCATCACGCCCTGGACCGCGCCCGCAGCTGTAGTCTGCGTGGAGTAGGACAGGGTAATGTCATTGATGATAGTACCGTCAGCTGCGGTGAACAGTACTGTGCCGACGACATCGGCGCCGCCAGCGGTAATCGCGCCGTCACCGTCGTTGTCCTGGGAGACTATGAGCGAAGTGGTGTTGATTTGTTCGCTGAAGACGATTCTGCCATTCTTGTCGTCGAGCACCTCGGTGGCAACCACTTCCGGCGCGCCGATGGGGTCTACATACTCTCGGCTGAGCAGTTCCTGACCCGGAGCGTAGCTCGCCCGGTCTATACTATCCGCCACCGCCACGAAGGATCGCCCTGCCCCGCTTACCGTCCGTCCGCTGACGGTCAGCCTGTTTATGCTGCTGCCAAGGATTCCGCCATGCTCCGCGGGGTTGATGTCCATGTAGTCCGCCGCGGATGCGTCGCCGATATAGGCCTGCATGTCGCTCGGCAGATTGTTCGCGCCGGTCGATGGCGTGTCCTCGCTTGGCAACACGCCAGCTACGACAGCGGAGTCCAGGAAGTTGCCGCTGAAGCTCGCGGTTTTCGCTCCGCCGCCGGTGATGACGTCGTCGGCGGTGTTGTACAAGCCATCCGCTCCGACCCATGTGCCAAAGGAGACAACCGAATCTGCCGTGTTGCCCGAAACCTTCAGGGTGGTGGTCTTCTCGCCCACAGCCAGCAGGCCCGCGTCCAGGCTTGCCATCTTGCCGGACTTCATGCCGCGGCGGATGGCAACCATGCCGCTGTGCACCCCGCCGACCGCGAATGAACTCGCATAGCCCTGGGATACGAGCGAAGCTCCCGCTGCGGTGCCGCCGGAGAGCTTGATGGATTTTGCGTTGCCGTTGATGTCGATGTCAGCCGTGGCTTGGGTCAGGCCTGTTATGCCCAGGCTGCCGACCTCGCCCAGGCTCATCTTGCCTGCGAAGTTTCCGCCGAAACTTACCTTCTTCGTATAACCGTCGATAAGCATCTCTGCGGTGTCTTGTCCGCTGCCACCGACGGAAATCGACGAAGCTTCCTGGGCTTTGACAAGCCCGCCGAGGTTCGACGCACCAGAGAGGCTCAGGCCCTTAAGCAGGCCAGCCGTTTCGACCGAGCCGCCGTCGGTGAAGTTTCCGCCTGACATCGACGCCTTGCCAATGTCGCCGCGAGCCAAAAGCCTGCCGCCAAAGTCTCCGCCAGACTGGGTGAAGCTTTTGATGTCGCCGCCGGAGATTAAGCTGCCGGTAAAGCCGCCCTTGACCGTCGCGCTCTTGACGGTGTTGCCCGTGGTAACCACTCGCCCGTTGAAAGACTGACCCGCCGGTGGCGTGATGGTCAGCTTGTCGATAGACCCGGCCGTCACTCCGCCCAAAGCAGCCTGGGTCGTGCCGCGGAACTGCACGAACGTATCGTCCGAATCGCGGAAGGAGTAGAACGCCGCCGCTGCCGGGTCGTATGTCATGCCGTTTAAGTTGCTGATGTCGACCGCGCCGTTTTCCGTCCTCGCCGTGGCCGTGGCCGGTCGCAGGCCGGTCAGCAAGGGCGTGAAGTCATCAACGGTTACCAGCTGGTTAAACCTGGCATCCAGGCCTATCAGGTCGCCGGAAATATCGTCGAACTCGATAGCGTCGACGTCCAGCGCCTCGCCAGTGTCAGCGTCGGTGATGCCCGCGATGGCTGGGAGGAAATTGCCCAGACGCACGCCGTCAGCTATGTCCACGTCCGCGAAGGCACCCTTGGAGAGCGTAACCTTAAAGACCGTGTCGCTAACGCGCGTGGTAATTTGGCCGAACCAATCGTCAAAGTCTACGCCGACATCGTTGCCGAGGTAATCCCCGACCTGCCAGTTAACATGCGGATTGCCCGTGGTAATCTGAACGACGCTGCCGCCCTCGTCAACTTTAGCCAAGAGCGTATCGCCGATGGCATCGAGGTAGAACATCAGCGAATCGCCGTTGTACTCTGCCAGTCTGGAATCAGCTGTTACGACAAACAGCGTTCCGCCGATGGGGTCGAAGGACATATCCACCACCTGCGAGCTGAGCGTCGTGCCGTTGGCCCCCTGAGCCAGGCCCGTCAGCTGGGTGAAAACGCCAGTAGCTGTGTTTATCGTGCCCAGCGTGTCGACCGTGCCAGGGTTCGTAAAGAACTGGCCATAGTCCATGTCGTCGTTAAAGTTTATCGCCGAATTACTGGTATCGTAGGCGTAGACGAGGAAGTCCGCACCGGTCTGACCAAGTGCGAAGGCATCTATATTATAGCTCAGCGCGCCCTCGGTCGTGATGTACTCAGCCTGGTCTGGCGTAGCGAGATTCGCTACGGTCAGGCCCAGCAGCTCGGCGTCGGAACTGCCCGAGTCCCGGTTGTATGTAACCAGGTTCCCCGCGGCGTCAAAGCCCATGCCGGTTGTCTCGGTGTCGTTTCCGCTGACCTGGAAACGGTTGCCCGCCGCCATGGCCTGGGTGTCTCCAACCGTGCCAGCTGCGATGCTGATGGTTACCAGATGGTCCTGCCCAGCAAAGGCGCCGCTGCCCTGACGCATAGCGTAAATCGTCCCGCCAGCATCCAGGGCCAGTGCAGCAAAGCTGTCGGTAATGGCTGCTCCGTCGTCCAGCAGCACGCCAGGCTGGTAAGTGTTGGTCGGATGGGTCGCCCAGAGCACACCGTCGGAATCGTCGTCGGTCGGCTCGATCTGCACAATGGCAGCCCCGTCAGCCGGCGAGTAGGCTCCGCCAGCCCCGTCTCTGTCGCCGACGATAGCGTAGAGCGTCGGGGTCGCAGCCGAGCCGTCAAAGGCGATGGCCTGGACGTCGTTGTAGTATGTGTTGTTGTAGATGTCTTTGATGACGCCGACGGTGGTACGTGCGCCCGTAGCGGTGTCGATGGAAACTATCCGGTCGCTGCCTGGTGTTCGCAGGACGATATCGTCCGTCGCAGCTGTATCCTGAACTGTGTAGAACGCCCCAGCCGCGTCGGAAGCATAGCCAGTCGCGTCGGCTGAGACATCGCCCGGGTCGTCCAACTCCCAGCTCAGGCCCGGGTCGGTGGTGTTCAGCCGGAATGTCTGATTGTCCGCCGCCACGCCAGTGGTACCGATAATGCGAATATTCTCGTCAGCGTCCATGTCCATGCCGATGACGTCCACAGCCGCTCCGCCAACTTCGATAGCTCCGGTGCCGAGAGTGGCGCCCACGACTTCCGTCATCGCGCCGGTGGTGGTATCCACGGTGTAAAGCGTATCCACACCTGCGACGTCGCGAACTACATAAAGAGTAGCCGCGTCCGGCAGGTAGGTAACAGCCTTTATCGTGTCGCTCACATTGCCGCCGTCGGTCAGGTTCACGCCCGCAGCCGATGCTACGCCGGTTGCGCTAATGCCGTACAGCAACATGTCGCCGCCGGATGCGACCGTCGAGCCGATTACCAGCAGGTCGCCGTTGGCGTCTATGTCCATCGCGTTGATGTCGCTGATAGCCGCAGCTACGTCGTCCACGATATTGCCGACAACCGTAAAGCCCGTTACATTGCCGTCGACGTCGCGGTCGATAGTGCCTAGTTCAAACACCCCAGCGTTGTTGTTCACCGCGTACAGCAAGCCGGCGTCCGTAACGGTAACCGCCTGGATATCGAAGTCCGCGCCGAGGTCGCCGTTGAGCGCGACCAGGTCAGCCGTTTCGATAGCAAGGACTCTGCCATTGGCGTCAACAGTCAAGCCTCGCAGGGAAAGCGACGCGTTTGACATTGAGCCGACCTTCACGGTTGGGCTCTGGTTGTACAAGCTGGCTACACCGTGGAGCACATCGCCGCCATCGAAATCCATGCCCGTAAGCGTCAGGTTCGCAGCCGCATAGCCACTGAAACTCTGGTTGACGGTGAACGGGCCTAATACTATCGCGCCGGTAGCCACGTTCACCTGCGTCAGCTGGTTTGTTACGTTGTCGAATATCCAGGTATTGCCCGCCGAGTCGGTAGCCATCTGGTTGACGTCCGTCTCCGGCGACAGGCCAAGCGAGGTAAGCAGCGGGTCGCCAGTGCTGGCGCCGATGTTCATGGTCTTGACCTTCCCGCCAATTCTCATATCGCCGCTGCCCAGGGTAGCGATGCTCATCGTCGCCACATCGCCGCCGACCCGTCCGCCACCGACCGCGTCGCCGACGGTAGCCAGCGTGATGGTTTTGGTCGGGCTGTCCAGCCAGAGGTCCGCGTCAGCTGAGCCGTCGCCCGCGAGTGTGCCGTCGTAGCTGATTGAGCTGACCTGCGCGTCGTCAGCTGTGAGGATTCGTCCGACGGTCGTAGCCGGGCCTGTAATCACAATTTTCGTTCTGCTGGTCGTGCCGCTGATGACCAGCGAATCTACGTCCGACCCGCCGCCTGCGTTGTGGAGGTCTACCTGACC
>JAOZNE010000010.1:0-21122 GCA_029933955.1 Phycisphaerae bacterium | reverse complement strand
CCAGCCTCGATAACCCGATCTTCTTTTTCCGTAAACAAATTCATTTTAAAAAGTTATCAGTAATCAGTTGTCAGTACTCAGTAAAAGCAAAAACTACGGTAACCCTCCGTGTTTTTTCAGCCCGAAGCAAAAACTACTGTAATCATTCCACAGCCATCCCATAGACGACAGAAATTCGGTTGTTAATCATACTGTAACCAATAAACATACAGGGCTACGGCTGGGTCTTCAGAATATCAATCCGCGTTGGGACGTCAATCCGCATGTTTTTTAGCTGCGGATTCAGCTCCGTAGGAGCGGCATCTTTGTAGAAAAAAAGACAACCACAAACCAAGCTCCGTAGGAGCGACATCTTTGTAGAAAAAAAGACAGCCACGAACCAAGCTCCGTAGGAGCGACATCTTAAACTGTTCCACAGCCCAACACAAAGATGCCGCTCCTACGGAGCTAAACATTACGCAATCGCGTTACTACAAAGATATCGCTCCTACGGAGCTGTCAAGCCATCGTGTTATGGGATAGCTGTGAAAAAACTGTAAATGATTACCGTAATTTTTAAACATCTGTGTACATCCGTGTACATCCGTGGTTCAAGCTGTTTTTGCTTTTACTGACTACTGACTCCTAAATTCTGACTCCTGACTCCTGCTTCCCCAGCGTTTCATTCATTGCTCCGCTGCGGAAGCCTTCCAGGTCCAGGGCTATATAAGTATATCCGCGGGCTTTGAGGGTTTGGACGATTTTCTCTCGTAGTTCGAAGGCCTGGGCGAGCTGCCCGGGCGGCACTTCCAGCCTGGCCAGGGTGTCATGGTCTCGCAGGCGACAGTGAGCCAGGCCAAGTCTCGCCAGGTCAGCTTCGCCCTGCTCTATTCGCCGAAGCACAGCGTCGCTAAGCTCTCGCCCGTATGGCAAGCGCGTAGCCAGACAGGGCGCAGCGGGCCTGTCCCACATCCCCAGGCCCATCGCCCGGGCCAGGTCGCGGATGTCCCGCTTGGTCATCCCCGCCATGAGCAAGGGCCTGGCTATGTCCAACTCAACCTCAGCCCGGCTGCCCGGACGATAGTCCCCCGGGTCGTCCGCGTTGGAACCGCTGGCCACGGCCGCGTAGCCCCGCTGAGAGGCCAGGGACGCCAGGTGCGAGAAAATCAGAAACTTGCACCAGTAACAGCGGTCGGGCTGATTGAGTTTTATCTTGGCAAGACTATCCTCGCTAAACTCAGCCAGGTCTACTTCCAACAGCTCGGCGCCGACCTGCTCCGCTGCCAGAGCGGCCGCAGCAGTCTCGCTGGCTGAGTGCATGAACCCACGGGCTGTTACAGCCAGGACATTCTGCTTGCCAAGCGTTTCCACCGCCAGGGCCAAGAGCAGCGAGCTGTCCACCCCGCCAGAGACGCCGACAACCACGCTGGCCAGCCCGCGAAGAATTTCCCGCAGCCTGTTCAACTTGGCCTGGAGACTCGGCGATATTTTTTTGTCAACGTCGCGGGTGTCGCTCATATTTTCCTTGTCTGTCATAGCCAGCCTTGCCGTTTTGGAACAGGCCTGTCCATTATACCCGCCAAGGCGGAGTATCTCAAACAGTTGAAAAACTCGAAAAAAACTCTCGCCAAATTTGCCTCGCCCAACAACGAATCGTATGTTTCAGGTGACGTTCAAAGTTGCGCCCGCAATTCTTTTCGCACGCACGCGCCACGGGACGCCACCTGAAGGATCAGGCTGGCGTCCCATTTTTTTTGTTTCGGATTGCGGATTTGGCGGGAACGACAAAAAAAGAATTTTTTTACCGCGAAAGAACGCAGAGAGAAAAAAGTTATCTGTTGTCAGTTATCTGTTGTCAGTAAAAGCAAAAACAGAAAAGAAAAAGAATGGATTCTCGCCTGCGCGGGAATGATAAAAAAAGAAAAAGAACATGGGCGGGACGCCCACGCTACGAACTAATCAACCAGTCAACCGGCCCACCAATTTTCAAAGTTATACTGCCTTGTGTGTCGATAGGAATATGATGACAAACATTCCTACGGCGGAACAAGATGGCCACATGTCGCACAGGCTGTTCGAATGGACCGCTATGGGTCTGTTCGTTTGGCTTGCAATGACTGGGCTGGGGCTTTGGAGGCCTGGGTATCATGCGTGGAGCCTGATGGCTGGGGGGGCTGGGCTGGTCTGGACGCTGATGATGTTCGACGACATCGCACGCGGGGCAAATTATGTCCGGGGCAATCCGATATATTGGCCTATCTTCGGGTGTTGTGCTATCCTGGCGGGCCATCTCCTGGTAGACCAATACCTCCCGCAAATCGAGGCGTCGAGACTCGTCGGCGGCGTGAATATCTCCATGTTCTTCCACCTGGAACTCATCGCCATGGTCATACTGCTGGCCCAACGGCTAGCCGATATACCCGGCTGCGAGAAAATTTTCCGCGACGCACTTGGGCTGACAATGATGCTGGGCGGGAGCATAACCGTCGCCCTGACCCCGCCGGGGCCTGGGGTGGCGACAATTTGGCTGATAGGCGCCAGCGGGGTTTGCATATGGATTTTCCCGCTCACGCGAGCTGTGGTCAGAGATTCCGTAAAATTTCACTTCGGCGACCTCGGCCCGATAGCCAAGCTGAAATTGTTGCTCAGGCTCGTCGTGGGTGTCGGAGCTTTCAGCCTGCTGGTGATAATGTCAGACGCTCTTTGTCTGAAAATCCTCCTATGCTGCGTGGGCATCACAGCCCTGCTGTATATCTCAGCCAGGCTGGAGAGTAATGTCGCCCGGGCGGGCGTCGTCGCAGTTATTTTCGTGTCGATAGTAGGCTTGAGCATCTCGCCGAAATTGCTGGCCTCCGCTGGGCCCGTCGGGCTGGGCGAAAAGGGTTTTTCACTGGTCTCTGCCAGCGATGGCGGACTGAGCGTCCTGGCTGCGATGACAGGCCCGGTTGGAATGTCGCTGGTGCTCCTTGGCGCCCTGTCCATAGCAGCAGCTGGACTGCGACGAGTGCGACAGGCCTCGCCGGAGAAGCTCAAGTCCGCAGCGATGTGGGTTCTGGCGACTTGCCTGGCCTCGGCTGGGTTGGCCTCGCCGGGGGGGCTGTTCAGCCCGGCAGAGGTGGTCGCTCTGGCGGCGGTGTGGGGGTTCTGGCCTATTATCCTAGGCCGAAACGTTCACAAGCCCAGGTCGCCGTGGTTCCTGCTAGCCAGCGTGCTTGCCTTGGGCGGACTTGTTGCGATCGTGCGAAGCCCTGGCTTGCTGGGAGCGATGGGCAAGGCATCAGGCCTGGGAGACAAGGGTCAACATTTCCTGGCGGGGTTCCTTGTCTCGATGGTCGTGGTGTGGATAATGAGCCGACGCTGGTGGTGGCTTGGCGCAGCTGGGCTTGTGGTCGCTGCCTGTGCTGGCGGGGTGGCGGAGCTGGCGCAGAAAGAGTTCACCACGAACCGCGGCGTGGAGCTGGCAGACTGGGAAGCCCACGCGATAGGCAGCGCGACGGCTGGGCTTATATTCGCAGTCGCTATCGCCTACCGCGGCGCGCTGAACCTCTCAGCCAAGCGCGACCGACGACGCCGACGCAGCGGATTTTATCTGTCGAACATCCTCAGGCCTGCGGTTCTTCTGGGCGTACTAGCCTTTGCAGGCTGGTGGAGCTGGAGCGTCTGCAAAGCCATCGACCACAGATGGAAAAACGCCAACCCCACGATAACAGTACCCGACATTCTGATAACCTCGCAGGGCAAACGGTCGATATATCTGCCGGGCAGAACCAACGACAAGACAGCTGTCATAGCCAGCTCGATACTCACCGCCGTCCCAGGCCGGGGCAATCCGGAACTAGGCTGGCAGTCCGACAAATTGGGACTTTGGCGAGTTTTGCCCAGAATCAGCGGAGTTAAGCCGGGCGTAATCAGGCCGATGTTCAAAGGCATGCCATACGGGCCTTTGGCATATCAACAGAGGCAAGGCCTGGTCGTCTGCACCCTGCCGGGCCAGGCCATCTTGGCCATCGACGCCCGAGACGCCAGGCGTTGGCTTGACAATTCGTTCGGCCTGTTCAAACGCATGATGGACAACCTCTCGCCAGGCCGAGCCATGGTCTTCGCGCACCCCGGGCCACTAAGCCTGTTCGAACAGGACAGGGCAGAGCTGCGACGGGAATATCCGCTCGTGCCGTGCATCTGCAACATAGCTGACGAGCCAAGCTACAATCGGACCGCAAGGACACTCAGGAGATTTCTCGTCCAGGGAAAAAGTCAGCCTCGACGGATAACCGTCGTCACCTCCAGCAACGACTGTGCCCGGGCCTTTCGCAAATACTTCGGCAGGCGTTGCAGAGCGTATCTCATAGGCAAAAAACCGACACGCAACAAAAAACGCCAACAGACCTGGCGACGATTTTACCCCAACCTGAAAACCCTCGCAGAAAACTCGCGGTAAATTGAAAAGCCTTGGATGGTGTGGCCTGTCTAGGCCATATGCTTCCCGCGGGGCAGCCTTGGGGCCAACTATTTGCCTACTTGCCTAGTACCGCTTTTTGTCGGAGGATGTGGTGATAGTGTTGGGCAAAGCGGTGGGCTTCGTCGCGGACGCTTTGGAGCAGGCGTAGCGCGGGGTCTCGGCGGGGGAGTTTGATAGGCCCGGCCTGGCCTGGGGTGTGGAGCAGTTCGTCTTTTTTGGACAGCGACACCAACGCGGCCTGGTCGCAACCCAGCGAGCCAAAGGCCTGGCTGGCGGCGGAGAGTTGACCCGGCCCGCCGTCGATCAGGATGATGTCGGGAAAAATTTCCTCGTTGGCTCCAGCCCGTCGATATCGCCTGCGGCCGACCTCAGCCAGGCTCGCATAGTCGTCATTGCCTGCGGTTTTAATTTTGTACCGCCGATACCTGCTCTTGAGCGGCTTGCCGTCGATGAAGCACACCACTGTTCCGCAACTGGCCTGCCCCTGAAGATGCGCGATATCCAGCCCTTCGATAATCCGAGGCGAGACAGGCAGCGAGAGTACCTCCGCCAGCCGCTGCAATCCCTCCGCCGGGTCCACATAGAAAAGCTCAGGCTGCAGGTCTTTCGCTTCCCCAGCCAGGCCTCGCTTTTGCAAGCCTTCCAGGGCAGCCAGTTCGTCCCGCAACTCGGCCGCCCGTTCGTATTGACGCTCCGCCGCAGCCTGGGCCATCTCCTGTTGAAGTTCCTTGCGGAGCTTTTGGCCTTTGGATTCCAGAAAAGTTTTCAGGCGTCGGATCTGCCCCGCGTAGTCTTCCCGAGACACACGCTCGGCGCACGGCGCGGAGCATTGTTTGATGCTGTGGAGCAAGCAAGGCCGGAAGTGTTTGCGTCGCTGGTCGGCGTCGCTGATGTCCAGTTTGCAGGTGCGGAATTTGAACACGCGTTGCATCAGCGGCAGTGCTCGTCGCAGCTCGGTGGGGCTGGTGAACGGGCCTAGCAGCTTGACCCCGCGCGAGCGAGGCTGACGCGTAATAGCGACGCGCGGGAAGTCTTCGTCGGTCGTGATTTGCAGGAACGGGAAGCTCTTGTCGTCTTTTTGGCGTTCGTTGAAACGAGGCTGAATGTCCTTTATCAGCCTGTTTTCGCGGAGCAAAGCGTCAACCTCGCTGTTGCACGGCAGGTGGTCAAGTTCAGCTACGAGCGTGGATATCATCTTGGATATCTGAGGCCCGCGCGACTCGGAGAGCTTCGCGCCGGGCTGAAAATAGCTGCTCACCCGGCTTCGCAGATTCTTGGCCTTGCCGACATACAGCACGACCCCCGCGGCATCCTTAAACAGGTACACCCCAGGGCAGGCGGGTAGCTCACCAGCCTGGACACGCAACCGCTGCAAAATATTCTGACGCTCGTTCATAAGGTAGCGTGGGCGTCTCGCCCATGCTTTTTTGTTTTTCTTTTTTGTTTTTCTTTGTCATTCCCGCGCAAGCGGGAATTCATTCTTTTTGTTTTTTTGCCATGCAACAAGTTGCATAACCTACGGGCTATTCAAAGTCATTATACACTCAAGCTGACGGATTTTATTTGTCATTTATATGAAAGCGGGAATGACAAGAAAGAAAAACAGGTAACCGTTCACACTTTTTCAATAAATTCCACAGCCATCCCATAATCAGTAGGTGAGATAGACAGCTCCGCAGGAGCGATATCTTTGTAGTAACGCGATTGTACGATGTTTAGCTCCGTAGGAGCTAAAAGAAGAAAAAGAAAAACATGGGCGTCCCGCCCACGCTACACATGGACAAGATGTCCAAGCTACGGGTTACATTTCTCTGCCGGCGAAGCCCAGGTATTCGTCCAGCCAATCGTCGGAGCTGAGGACGCCTTTGCGTTGTCGCAGTGCGAGCCTTTGGGCTTTTTGCTGGGCCAGGTCGAACAGCTTGCGGTTCCAGGCGGTGGAGACCTCGCCGCCGAGGAGTTTCGCTCGGCGAGGCAGGGGCTTTAACAGTGACGGACAATGTCGCGCGACGAGTTCGTCTTCCATGCTGACCAGAGCTTGTGCGGAGCCTGGGTCGCCCTGGCGAGCGCATCGGCCAAATAGTTGGCGGTCTATTCGCCCAGCTTCGTGCCGCTCGGTAGCGATAACATGCAGCCCGCCCAGCTCAGCTACGCCGCGACCGAGTTTGATATCCGTGCCTCGACCAGCCATGTTTGTAGCGACGGTTATTCGCCCGCCCTTGCCAGCCCCGGCGACAATCTGAGCTTCAGCTTCGTGTCGCACGGCGTTTAGAATCTGACACTCCAGCTGGGCCTCGCCGAGGAGCTGGCCCAGGTGTTCGCTGGCCTGGACGCTCCGCGTGCCTATCAGCACGGGCCTGCCGAGTTGGTGCAGGCGGCGGACTTCTTCGACGATGGCAGCCCACTTGGCCTGGGCGTTGGCAAAGACGCGGTCAGGCTGAAGCTGGCGGATGCACGGGCGGTTGGTGGGTATCACGACAACGGGCATGTGGTAGATTTGCCAGAACTCCGCCCTGGCTTCCGCAGCCGTGCCGGTCATGCCGCAGAGCCTGCGATACTGCCGGAAAAACCGCTGAAAACTGATGCGGGCGTAGGTGTCCTTGGGCGGCTCGATCTCCAGACCCTCCTTGGCCGAGACCGCCTGGTGCAGCCCGTCGCGCCACTCGCGGTCCGGCATAAGTCGGCCCGTGAACTCATCTACGATGACGACCTTGTCCTCCTGAATTACATACTGCTTGCCCTGGCGATAGAAGACCTCCGCGGTCAGGGCCTGGACGACAAGCTCCTCCCGCCGACGCGCCCCAGCCCATATCCCGCCGAGTCCGCAAGCCAGCTTGCCAAGCTGTTCCCTGCCCGCGCGGGTCAGCTCGATTTCATGGTACCGAGCGTCAGCTTTGTAATGCGTTTTTTCCTCCAGCTGACCAGCCAGCCTGGCGGACTGCCGAAAGGCTTCGACCTGCTCGGCGTTGGGAGCCTGGCCTGATATTATCAGCGGCGTTACAGCTTCGTCTATCAGAATCGAGTCGACCTCGTCGACGATAGCGTAGAATAGGCCTCGCTGGACGAGCTTGTCCGTGGGGGCTCCGGAGCCTTGGGCGATTTTCGACAGCAGTGCCTGGGGGAGACTTTTCAGCCGCCCCAGTGCCAGCCGATCTCGCAGGAAATCCGCAGCGACCTCTTTATTTGTGCAGTAGGTTATGTCCGCCTGGTATGCCTCAGCCCTGGCTGGCGGGGGCATCTCGGCGTCGATAGCGGCGCACCGCAGGCCGAAGAATCCGTAGACCGCTTGCATGTTTTTCGCATCGCGCGTGGCGAGGTAGTCGTTGGCGGTGATGACATGACAGCCTCGCCCACGCCAGCCTCCCAGGGTCGCTGGCATCGTAGCTGTGAGCGTCTTGCCCTCGCCCGTGGCCATCTCCGCGATGCACCCAGCCTCCATCGCCAAGGCCCCAGCTACCTGCGCAGCGAATGGTTTCAGGCCCAGTTGTCGCCAGGCTACTTCTCGCACGATGGCACAGGCCCGGTCGACATCTTCGGGCGTTTCGCGTCCAAGCCGAAATCGCTCGCGAATATCCAAGCCCGAGGCTCGGAGCTTTTCGTCAGTCAAGTCGCGGTACTTGCTCTCCATAGCCAATATGCCATCAGCCCGGGCGAGAATCTTCGCAGTACTCTTACTAGCCCGCACAGCCAGCCCCGCAGCGCGATCCCACGCGGCGTCCAGACCCTTGGGCAAGGGCTTGGGTGTCGTCGGACTCGAAAGCGTCTGCCAGGTTGTGCTAGGGTTAGCCAAGATTAGTATCGCGTCGCAAGGTGGTTCATAAAAGGGACTCGTTCACGGAAAAGAACCATGAATCCAGCACTTATTTGCTAGGGCCATAATGAGCATGGCAAATAAGTGCTGGATTCGTGGTTCGCTGTTTTTCGTTTTGAAAAACCGAATTTCGTGCTTCGGATTTGTTTATATCTGGAATCTTTGTTGCACCATTTGTGACAGCGACTGCCACCACTGCACTAGCAGGGGCTTGGATTTCAGCGTGAATCGTACATCGACCCGTTGGCCTTGCAGCAGGCGGACTTTGTCAAGGCCTTGCGGGTCTGGTTGCACGCGAATCTCGAAAAACTTCTCCGCTGACCGCATCGCCTTGGGGTCGTCGCTGGCGGTCTGCACGGAACCGCCGGCCTGGAAACTCTGAGCCTGGGAAAACAACTGGTTCGTCCCAGCTGGGAAAATCTCGACCAGCCTGCCCGTCAGCTCGAGGTCAGCCCGGCCCTTTACGCGAATTTCCACATCCCCGCTGCCCTCGACACCCAAAGGCCCAGCGACGCGCTGGCCTGCGATTGCACGAATTCGAATATGGCCCAGGTCGGCGACCATGCCGATCGTGTCGCCCTTTTTGAGGTAGACTCCACCCATGCGGTCCGTTTGCGGCGACAGCCAAGAGCCTTGAAACGGCGCGCGGATTTTCAGCTCAGCCAATTCCTTGCTCGCCCGGGCTAGCTGCCTGTCCGTCAGCTTTATCTTGCGGTCGAAAACCTGCACGGTAGCTTGCTCTTCCTGCCTGGCGATGCGTCGCTGGGCCTGGAGTTCCTCCCGCTGGGCTTGGAGATGTTTCTGGCGGGTCAGCAGTTGGCGATTTTCGCATTCGACAAGCACCGCGCCGGCGTCGACGATTTCCCCAGAAGGCCTGGCCCGGACGACGAATCCGCTCGAGCCTGCATGGATTACCGCCACCCGCTCCGGCTCGACGATACCCTCGGCCCGAACATGGTGCGGGAACTTCAGCCCGCCGATGACGACAAACACCGCCAGCAGAAAACCCGCTGTGCTAAGCAAGGCCCGAGGCCTGCTGCGGGCGAGTTCCGTGCTGGTGAAGATGTATCGCAAAAAGCCCACCAGCGGCACGCCCACCCAGGTTACCACCGCGGCGATAGCCATGATTACGCCGACCAGGAAAAAGCGGTCTGCCACGAACAGCAGGATGGCGGTGCAGATGAAGACGCGATAGACCGTCGAAGCCAGGCCATATATCGGGAACCAGACCCGCTCGCCACTGCCGTGCGCCACGGGCCTGGCCTTCTTGACGCCGTAAATGTATTTGCGGACGAGGTAGTACAGGTGCTGCTTGCTCCGCTGGGCGAGGTTGGGAATTTCCAGGTAGTCCGAGAGAATATAGTACCCGTCGTATCGCAGCAGTGGGTTGGCGTTGAACAGCAGCGTCGAGACGCTGGCGATGAACATTACATTGTAGCAGATGGCGTTGACGGTGGTGGCTGTGGCGGTGTGCGACCATATTATCGCAGCGACCGCAGCGACGGCCAGCTCGACATACATGCCGCCGGCCCCCACGCACGCCCGTTGCCATTTGTTGCGAAGCACCCACGAACTCGACGCGTCCACATAAGGCATGGGGGTGAACACGAGGAACATTATGCCGATGGTGTGGACTTCTCCGCCGCCGGAGGATAGGCCGAACTTCTTGCAGGAAAACGCGTGGCCCATTTCGTGGAAGAGTTTTACGAATGCGAAACTGATATAGAGGAACAGCAGGTTGCCCGGGTCCAGCACGCCGTTGGCCCGGCTGGCGAGGTCGGACATTCGGCCGCCGATGGAGTACAGGCCCGCGATGACAATTATCGCCCAGATCATCAGGCCCCATTTGGTGAAGGCCTTGCCGAACACGCTGACCCAACGGTTGAGCATGGCGTCGGGGTCGAAGATGGGGACGCGGATGAACAGCAGATTCGACAGGTAGCTGCGGATTTCCCGGCTACGCCGCTTGCTGTAGCGACTCAGCAGGCCCTCGGCGTCTGGCGGCACGTCGGCCTGCAGGAGGTTGGACGTGTACAGTTGGCCCAGCAGCTGGATGACCTCGCCCTGGGTGGGGGCGTCGTCGCCGAGCTGCTCGTTGCAGATTTTCCAGACCTGGGCTACGGGCCGTTGGCCATCGAGCATGGCTACAAACGCATAAGCTGATTCGCTCAGGCGGAAGTATTGGTTGCTGCCGGGGTCTTGCAATACATGCCACATCTGCCCGCGAAAATGCTGGCGGTGAACCTGCACGCTAGTCCGCAGCCCGGGCCTGAGCTGAGCAACACGATACCAAGACTCGCTAAATGTAGGTCTGTCTACAGCCATTTTTTTTCAAAAAGTTGTCAGTAATCAGTTGTCAGTAATCAGTAAAAACAAAAACAGCGGAAAAAACAGCAACTACGAAAGACGCGAAAAAACGCGAAATTGTTTTTTTGCAATAATTTGTTTTCGCGTTTTTTCGCGTCTTTCGTAGTTGCCTTTGCTGTTTTTTTTTGCTTTTACTGATTACTGATAACTGCCAACTGATAACTTTATATCCAGAACTTCATGCGGATCCAGTTGACCATTTTTCGTGTCCATAGCCAGGCGTAGGGCCTTTTGCCTATTCGCACTTTCGCTACGCCTTCCATGCCGGGTTTCATCCAGCCTGGCCTGGCGCCGAGCTTTACCCGCACCCGATAGACATTCCGCTTGTCTTTGACCTCGGCGACGGGGAAGACGTGTTCGACCGTAAAATCCAGATGGATATTCGGATACGAGGTCGTCGCCAGTTGGCCTCTCTGCCCGGCCTGGACCTCGGCGATCGAATCCTCGGGCACGTACAGTTCGGCTCGCAGCGTTTCCAGCGGAGCTACGTCGAAGAGCCTGTCGCCGGTTTTTACGGGCATGCCTATTTGTCGCTCGAGGTCGCCGGCGACCACCGTGCCGCTGATGGGCGAAACTATCCGGGCCTGGTTCAGCCTATATTTCAGCAGGTCAATCTCAGCGGACTTTTTCGCCGCCCTGGCCAAGGCGACTTGGGCCTCGCCGGTCTTGCCGTCCCGCTGTTTGGTCGAGGCTTCCTTTTTCAAGGCCATTCGCTCAGCCTGGGCGGAGGCTAGTTGCAGTATTAGCTCGGTGTCGTCGAGAGTTCCCAGCAGAGTTTGGTTGGCCTGGACTTTCGAGCCGGGCTGGACGCTCACACTTGCCAGAAAGCCGTCGTAGGGCGCGGATATTATTTGCCTGGTCGCAGCCTGGAGCACGAACGGCGCGTCGGCTTGGTAGTCGCCCTTGAGCGTCGTTAGCAAAATAATCGCCAGCAGCACGCCGCCGACGGCGAGCTTCAGCCAGGTGTGTTTCGGGCCGATGACGGCGGCTAGGCCTCGCTTGGCCCAGGCGGCGAACCTGGCGCCGAACCAGCGGTCTCGCTCGTAAAGATTTATCAGCCTGGCTGTGGTCAGGTCGCTCAGCAGTCGGAGGGCTTCGACCTCGTCGTCGCTGAAGGGCTTGTCCTGCGTCCGCTCGATGGTAACAACGCCCACTGTCTTGCCAGCCAGCCTCAGCGGGAGCGACAGCACGACGCCCGGGCCATGTCGCCTGGCCAGCTCGCTGGCGGCTCGGCTGACGCAGGTCGCCTCACTCGCGGCGGGGGTGAGTATCTCGATGTCCTGGTCGAGACACTCTTCCATAGCAGACTCAATGTCCTGCACCAGCTGCATCTTTCGGCTGAACTTCTCGGTATGGCTCATGGCCTGGAGATGAATGTATCGCCCCTTGTGCAAGCCCAGGCTGACCCGGTCAGCTTGCCACTGCGCGGCAACCTCGTTGCACAAAGCCATGGCGGAACCTGCGAATTTCTCCTGCATATTGACCGCAGCCAGGACGGTCATCGCCAGTTGCAGGCGGTGAAGGTTCAGCTCTCGCTGCTGTAATAGTAGCCTCATTTGATACATGCTCAGCAGGCTGCCCGTGAGTTCGAGCTTTTCCCGCCCAGCTTCGATAGCGGCTGAGTCGGTATGCTCCAACACAAAAACCTCCAGACCGCTGACCCGCTTGTCCTGCTTTATCGGCAGAAAAACCATGTATCGACCTGCTGGCTGGCCGTAGAGATCGTCGATGTCATGCAGCGGTTTGATAGCTGTCGTGCCGGTGTTGAAAGGCTCGCGACCGGACTCGACAGCCTGGGCCAACCAGACCGGCGCGGGAGAATCTTTCGGCAAGGGCGGATAGGCAGCGAGTACCTCGACCCGGCCAGCGGGGTCGAAACGCAGCACCGCTCCAGCCCAGGCCGAAACCAGATGACATTGCACGACCAGAAGATTGTGCAAAAACTCCTCCGGCGAGCCTGTGAAACTGCTGAGATGCTCGACCAGGTCCGCCGTGGTCGGCTCGCTGCTGTGTGCGTGTTGTCCAGAACTCTGCGCCACGGATACCAACCTCTGAAATTAAAACAATATCGAAATTCAAAATCCTAAACAATATCGAATGTTCAAAACAAAAACAGCCTATCGTCCGACGTGTAGTGTCGTTTCATATTTCGGATTTCGTATTTGTTTCGATATTCGATATTAGGATTTCGAATTTGCTGTTGATATTTGCTTTTACTTTGCGGTTTGCCTTTTGCTCATGTCCATTTCCAGCTCGCCGAATTGGTCTTCGTGTCGGCGGATGAGTTGGCTTAGGGTTATAGCCAGGCGTTTGGCAGAGTAGTAGTTCATGATAACCCGCTTGTCGATTTGGAAGACGATTTCCGGTGTTTCCTGGCCTTGGGCCTGGGCGGCTGGGTTTACCATATTTACGCCGAAGTCCAGCATAACTTCCTCAGCTGTGCCATTGGTGCGGAAGGCATTGGCGTATGATGTCGTCATGTTCCGGTCGTCCATTCGCAGACGAACCTGTTGTTGGCCTGTTTGTTCGCGGGCCTGGTCTTCGGGGTTCGTCGCTGCGTCTGCTTTTTTCTTTTCTGCCATTACTTTTTCTCCTTGGCACCCGTCGTCGGGGGCCTTGTGGTTTTGTCAGGCTTTGGTTTCTTGTTCTTTTCAATAGCCTTGGCCTGGCTGATAGTTTTCTCTCTGAACCGCACTCGTACTGACTCGCCCGAGGGTCGGCCTGATGGATTGGCTACCTCGATGCGAACCCACAGCGTCTCGCTGGCGGGGTCTGCCACCGATGCGATGTGCACGACCTGGCCTTCTCTTGTTTCCTTTTGACCAAAGCCAAAATCCACCACCGCCAACTCGCCAAGCCAGAGTTTCCGAGCCTGGACGAGCGGCACGGGGACGTCCACCCACAGCGGGTCGATATTCACCAGCCGCATGACGCCCTTGTTTTGCGCGTCGACCGATTCGCCGGCGTCTATCATTATCACTTCGACCACGCCGTCGGTCGGGCTGATAAGTTTCATCCGGGCCAGTTGGGCCTGGGCTTCTTTATGTTGTAGCTGGGTAACCTTGCGTTGAAACTTCGCCAGGTCCAGTTCGGCCCGGGCCATGGTAACCTGCAGCTCGGCCCGTCGAACTTCCAGTTCCGTCGCAGCTCCGGTCTTGAAGGCGTCTCGCGTCATCTTCAGCTCGACCTGGGCCTGGTCGAGACTAGCCTGGCGGGCGCGGATAAGCGTTACATCGTCAGCTTTGGCTTTGAGCTGGGCAAGTTGAATTCGCTCAGCGGAGTCTTCCAGCTCAGCCAGCACTTCTCCGACCTTGACCCGTTGGCCTATCTTGACGGGCATCTTCGCTATTTGCCCGGGCCTGACGAAAGTTATGACGACGTCTTTGCTGGGCCTGGTTATCGCTTCGACGACGCAGTCGCCCGCCAAGCCCACGCCAGGCCACGCCAGGCCAACCAAACAAATTGTCCACCAAATTCTGCTACGCATCGCGACACCGTTCTGGTTACCCTTACGTACACGCTCCATACGTGAACGAACATTGTATTGCTTGAGGAGCGATACGCAAACATATTATCGCCAGGGGGCGATTGCGGATTTCGGATTTCAGATTGCGGGTTTCGGATTTATCTCGGACACCGCCCCCGTGTCATTCCCGCGAAAGCGGGAATCCATTCTTTTTCGTAGCATGGACGTCCCGTCCATGTGTCGCATGGGCATCTTGCCCATGTTTTTTCTTTTTCTTTTCTACTTACTTTTTTCTCTTTGCGTTCTTCGTGTTCTTTTGCGGTAAATTTTTTCTTTCTCTTCATTCGTCCAGCTCGAAGAGTTTGCGGACGATCTCGGCATGGACTCCGCCGGGGCCTGTGGCTGCTTCTTGGCGGAGGTTTTCCGCAGCCCGATGGCAGAGCTTTCGCATCGCTCGGCGGAGCGACCGCTGGACGATTTGAAGGTCTTCCTCTGCGTCGGCGTGAGTGGAAAGTTTGTTCCCAGCCTCGGTGAGTTCCTCGGCGATGATAGTTTCGACCCGACGATAAAGGGCTTCGATAGTCGGGGCGACCTGGCGGGAGTTTAGCCCGTCGACGAACTCAGCTACATGCTCCGCTACGATTTGCTGGGCCTGGGCGACATGTCCAGCCCTGTTCTGAACGGTGCGATCGACGATGTCCTGGAGTGCGTCGATATCGCAGAGCGTAACATTTGGCAGGTCGGCGGCAGCTGGGGCGATGTCGCGAGGCACGGCCAGGTCTATCAGCAGCATGGGCCTGTCGGCTCGGCTGGCCAGGGCTTGGCGGAGCATTTCCGCCGAGATTATAGGCTCGGGCGAGCCGGTCGAGGTTACCACCACGTCAGCCTGGCTGAGGTGTTGGCCCAGTTCTTCCAAGGCCACGGCCTGGCGGCTGGCCCCCTCTGCCAACTGCTCGGCCCGGGCGGGGGAGCGATTGGCCAACAGCACCCGGGCGGGCTTGAGCGTACTTATCTGCCGAAGCATCAGCTCGTTCATTTTCCCAGCTCCGACGCTCAGCACGCAGCGCCCAGCCAGCGAGCCTAGCTGCTGCTCGATAAACTTTATCGCCGCCGAGGCTATCGACACCTTACCACTGCCGATGCCCGTTTCGCTGCGGACATGCTTGGCGGTGTGCAGGGCGGCGGAGACCAGCGACCGAATGGCCTGGCCCGACGCGCAGGCTTGCTGGGCGGAGGCCAGGGCCAACTTTATCTGCTGAACTATTTGGGCCTCGCCGAGTACCATGCTGTCCAGCCCAGCTGCGACGCGAAACAGCTGGCTGGCTGCTTCGGCGTCGGTGTGGTGATACACCGCCCGGCGAAATTGGCTGATGCCCTGGGCGTGGAAATCCGCAAGCCACCCCAGAAGTTCCTCTTCGCGTGGATGGCTGTGCAATGGCCTGGCGGCGTACAGCTCGGTGCGGTTGCAGGTGGACAGCAGCAGGAATTCGGCCTCGGGCCAACGTTGGTGGAGCAGGCTGAGAGCTTTGTCCAGCCCGGCCCGGTCGAAGGCTAACAGCTCGCGCATCGCGACCGGCGCGGTCTTATGGCTAATGCCCATGCAGAGAATCCGCATCACTCGCCCTCCGAGGGCGGGCGCAATTTTTGTAGCTGTTCGGCTACAGCCCCTGGCCCGGTAGCGATAAACTCGTCCAACACATCGCGACGGGCTAGGCTTTTCAAAATACGCGACCGCGCCTCGGCTGGCAGATCAGCCCGGCTGCGGAGTTGCTGGCGAATCTCGCCTAGCAAGTCGGCGAATTGGCCTAGCTGTTCCGGCAGGGCGTCGCCGGTCTGGAGTTGTTGCTTGATAGCAGCGGACAGGGCGGGAGCCTGACCGCCCGTGCCGATAGCTACGACGACGTCGCCGTGGCAGATGGTAGCTGGCATGAAAAAGTCGCAATCACCAGGCTGGTCTGCCACATTCACCAACACCCCCGCAGAGCGGGCGTCAGCTGATATACGGGCGTTAACGTCGCGGTCGTCCGTACAGGCGAAGACCAGTTTGGCGCCCTGCAGTTGGCGTGGCTTATAACTTTCGACGAGAACTTCGACACCCGCGGGCAACTCGCCCAGGGCCGTCTGGTTTGGCGCAGGCCCGGTTATTAGTCGCACCGCACAGCCAGCCCGGCTAAGCGCACGGGCCTTTCGCAGAGCAACCTTCCCCAAGCCAACCACGACGGAAACCTCGCCGCGCAGCTTCAACATTATCGCAAAAGTCTTCACAGCGTAATCATAACCGAAATAGGCAAGTAGGGAAATAGGCCACCACGGCACCGGCCCGGACCCTGACTCCTACCTTATAAGCTCCAGCAGTTCCAGGGGGTGGTCGATTAGTGTTCTCGCGCCGTTTGCCTTTAGTTCCTCCGCCGAGCGGAACCCCCAGGTTACGCCCACAGCGTGCATGCCTGCTGCCTTGGCGGTGAGCATGTCCGTGTTCGTGTCGCCGAGATACAAAATATTCTCGACAGCCAGGCCCAGTTTTTGGCTGATGTTTTTCGCACCTCTCGGGTCTGGCTTGGCGGGGCAGTCCTCGGCGACGCCCTGGATAATATCGAAATCGTAGTCGCCCAAAAACCGCTCGACGCACAGCTTCGTAAAGTCGTCCGGCTTGTTCGACAGCACGGTTATCTTCAGCCCATTTTCCACCAGCGCGGTGAGCATCTCGCAGATGCCGTCATAAGGCTTGGTCTTGTCCGCCCAGCGAACAGCGTATTGTTTCCGCATCGCAGCGAGCATTTTCGCAGCCTGCTCGTCGGTACGAGATTCCGCAGGCAGGGTTCGCCGGGCCAACTTGTCCATGCCGTCGCCCACGAAGGTTTTGTAGGCTTCGGTGGGGTGCGGGGCAAAGCCAGCCTCGGCCAGTGCTGCGTTCATAGAGTCCGCCAAGTCGTCCAGGGTGTCCAGCAAGGTTCCGTCCAGATCGAACACAACAGCTTTGTAGCTCATGTCAAAAACTCTCTTTCGTTCGGGTGTCAAGCGCCGCAGTGTAGCATATCGCGGAGTTAGGGGACAGGGTCGAATCCGCCGGGCGAGAACGGATGGCAGCGGAGGATTCGTCGCAAGCCCAGCCAGCTGCCACGGATGGAGCCATGTCGGCGGACTGCTGAGATGAAAAACTCGCTGCATGTCGGCACGAACCTGCACTGCCGACCTATGTACAGCGAGAGCGTGGACTGATACAGCCTGACCAACATTATCAGAAGCCTGGCTACCGGGCCTGGGGAGCGGCTGGGCTGGTCGTGTTTTTTTTTATCAGTCATTGGCCCGCTCCGTTTTTTCGCCGGGCCTTGTTTTGGTTGCTCGCTTGGCGAGTGTTGTTAGCGATTCCCGCAAGCCCGCCAGGTCAAACTCCGCCTTTATCCTCGGCGCGATAATAAAATCGAAGCCTGGCGGCAGGCCCGGTTTTTCCAGTCTGAACGCTTCCCTGCAAAGTCGTTTGATACGGTTTCGTCGTACCGCATTGCCATGTCGCACCGAGACCGTGACGCCGCAACGAACCAGCGAGCGGGGCTTGTCGGCTTCGTCGCGTCGCCGCGCCAGGAGCATCATCCTGCTATCGCCAGCCCGACTGGCCCGGCGGAACATCTCCGCAATCTCCGCCCGTCGGCTCATACGGTTGATTTTTCGCAAACGGTTATCCATATAGACAAGCCATTGTAAGTCAGCAGGGCGAGGGAAAAAATAAAAAACATATAGCGAATGACGAATGACGAAATCCGAATTAGGAATCAATGACGAAGGCTGAATGACGAAGAGATAAAAAAAGAATGACAAAAAACATAACTGTTTACGCTGTTTTTTTTCAGAGCGGAGGGTGGTTCTTGGCCTGAGTTTCACGAAGGACAAGGTTCACCCACGCGGAAATCTGAATATCTCTGCGACTCTGCGAGAGAACAGCTGCGTGAGAGAACCCCTCGTTCCTCGGGAACCACCCACCCTCCTGGCTTATCGCATGGCAGAAATCTGGTTGGTTTTATGGTAAAACTATATGGCTGAGAAATTGTTCGCAGCAGGGAGTTTTTATTTTATGCGGTTCAGCGAATTGTTGGCCACCGCTGGGGTGGAAGCGCGCGTCGTCGGCGACGATGCCGAGGTGGACAGCGTCTGGGCGGACTCTCGGCGGTGCGGGCCTGGATCGTGTTTCGTCGCGGTGCGAGGTTGGCAGGCGGACGGCAATGCGTTTATCGCCGAGGCGGTCGCAGCTGGGGCCTCGGCGGTGGTTTGTCAGGACGATTCACATCTGCCGGGCGAGGCTGTGGGCAAGGTTCCCGTGGCGGTCGTAGCTGACGCTCACGAGACGCTGGGGCTGTTGTCTCAAGCTATCCACGGTTGGCCTGGCCGATCGCTGACCTGCGTGGGCATTACCGGCACGAACGGCAAGAGCACGGTCGCTCACATTACCCGCGAGATACTTACCGCCGCGGGCCATCGCACCGCTATGCTGGGGACGATATCGTATCAGACGGGCAGCCGAGCCAGGCCGGCACCGATGACATCTCCCCCGGCGGAAGACCTCGCAGCCATGATGGCGGAGATGGTATCAGCGGGCGTAACACATCTCGTGATGGAAACGTCCAGCCACGCTTTGGATCAGAAACGAACCGCCGGGGTGGACTTCCGCGTCGGCGTGTTCACGAACCTCACCGGCGACCACCTGGACTATCACGGCTCGATGGAGAACTACCTCGGGGCCAAGCGCAAGCTGTTCGCGGGCCTGGGGCCTGGGGCGCGGGCTGTGATAAATCGCCAAGACCCCTACGCCGAAGACATCGCCAAAGCGACCGCTGCGGAGATTTGCTGGTATGACCTGGATGAGGGCGACTGTGCCGCGGATTTGCGGGCCAGGATAATTTCCGCTGACGCTGGCGGGACGGTTTTCGACATGGTATCAGCCCGGCAGGCCGTGCGGGTCGAGACGCCGTTGATAGGCCGATACAATGTGCTGAACTGCCTGGCCTCGGCTGGGGCGTGCATGAGCCTGGGCGTGTCGCTCGAAACAATAGCCTATGCCCTCGGGCGGATGTCCCCCGTGCCAGGCCGACTGCAACGAGTAGATGGCGGCGGGGATTTCCAGGTTTTCGTGGACTACGCCCACACCGACGACGCTCTGGAAAACGTCCTGCGAGCACTCAAGCCGATCTGCCAAGGGAAACTCATCGTGATGTTTGGCTGCGGCGGCGACCGCGACAAAACCAAGAGGCCTCGCATGGCCCGGGTCGCCGCCAAGCTGGCTGACTCGCTGGTGATTACCTCGGACAACCCTCGCGGCGAAAACCCCCAGCAGATTATCGACGATATTTTGGCGGGGCTGGACGGCTCGGGGAGGTCGCGGACGGCGGTGTTGGTAGACCGTCGCCAGGCCATCGCTCGGGCTATCGAGTTGGCGGCCCCTGGCGACATTGTGCTGTTGGCGGGGAAGGGCCATGAGAACTATCAGATAATCGCGGGGGAGAGGTCGCACTTTGACGATGTGGAAGAGGCTGGCTTTTTCCTGGCAAATCGCGAACAATAGACGGATGATCAGATTGCGAAAAATTTCTGCCGAGGTGGCGATATGCGGGCGATGACGCTGAACGAGGTGCGCCAGGCCATCCGAGGCCGATGGCTTGACCGGGGCGAGCCTATTCCCATTCGAGGCATCAGCATAGACACCCGCACAGCTTCGCCGGGCGACCTTTTCGTCGCTATCGGTGGCGACAAGTTTGACGGGCACGACTTTCTCCAGGCCGCCGCCCAGGCTGGTTGCACAGCAGCGGTTGTGGATCAGGCCCGGGATATCGACCCGGAAATTCGCAAAAAATTCACAGCGGGGGTCGTCGGGGCCAGCGACACCCGCGCAGCCTTGGGCGACCTGGCGGGATACTATCGCTCGGTCATACCAGCTACGGTCGTGGCGGTTACAGGCTCCAACGGCAAGACCACCGTCAAGCGGATGATAGACCATGTTCTCCGAACCAGGTTTGTAGGCTCGTGCAGCCCCAAGAGTTTCAACAACGACATCGGCGTGCCGTTGACGCTGCTGGGAACTGGGGGGGGGGATGACTATGTGGTGTGCGAGGTCGGCTCCAACGCGCCCGGCGAGATAGCGGGCCTGGCCCGGATAATCAAGCCTGACATCGCCGTGGTTACCAACGTCGCCCAGGCCCATCTGGAGAAGTTAGGCTCGCTCGGGCAGATAGCGACGGAGAAGGCCAGCCTGCTGGGTTGGCTTGGCGAGCGAGGCCTGGCGGTGGTCTGGGCGGACAGCGACGAGCTGGACATGGCGTTGAAGTCTTACCCCCACCGAATGATCCGCTTCGGGGAATCTGACCCAGCCCAGCTCAGGCTGACCGGCTATGAGCCTGACGGGCCTGGCTTGCGGTTCGAGATAAACAATCATCACTGGGCGAAACTGGCTCTGCCCGGCAAGCACAATGCTATAAACGCCCTGGCTGCGGTGGCGGTCTGCATGAAGTTCGGCTTCTCCCAGGCCCAGGCAACCGACGCCCTGGCGGACTTCGCCGGCGTGGAGATGAGGCTGGAACAAATCGAGGTCGATGGGCTGAAGATTATCAACGACGCCTACAATGCAAACCCCACAAGCTGTCGGGCTGCGGTGGATGTGCTGGTGGATTGCCCCGCCCGGCGAAGGGTTTTCGTCGCGGGGGACATGCTCGAACTTGGACAGGCCAGTGAGGAACTGCACGCCGAGCTTGGCAAGCACCTGGCCAGGGAGCCTGTGGACGTAATAGTCGGCGTCGGGCCTGGCGGAAAGATCGTCGCGAAAAACGCGGGCGAATTCGGCAAGGGCAAGCAGACAGCGTTGTTCGACGACACAAACGCAGCGGCAGCTGAGATAGCGGACCTCCTGACCGCTGGCGATGTCGTGCTGCTGAAAGGCTCACGCGCGATGGGCCTGGAACGATTGGCAGAGGCGATACGAAACGCCAAGGGCAATGGAAACGACCTATGATATATTGGCTATTTGAGACATATTTTTCGCATGGCGGTTTGGGCTTGCG
>JAOZNE010000364.1:0-1588 GCA_029933955.1 Phycisphaerae bacterium | reverse complement strand
AATTCTGCGAAGATGTTGTGATCTCCGGGAATATTACGCGCAACTGCTACAACGCTGGTATTTCCCTGTTTTATACCTGCAGGCGGGTTACGATTACCGGCAACACCATCTACAACAACGCCATGCCGAAGGAGGAGGACAAATCGGCTATCTTCTCGAAACTTATGAACAAGTTGCCCGGGGAAGACAAGACGACGAACCTGCCGTGGTATGTCCGCAGCGGCATTTGGCTGGTGTCTCCGAATCGCGGGAAGATGGCGACCGACACTGGCCACGAGGATGTTACCATCGTCGGCAATACGATTTACACAGCGGACGATGACGGTATTCCGCGGCGGGATATTTGGATCGGCGCGGAAGTTAAGAACGTGCGGATTGAGAGCAACACGCTCTCCGGCCATGGCGTTTACCATGGATATCATCAGCATAATTTGAGCAAGCAGGGCAAGCAGCCTATTATGATAACCGACAGACCAACCCCGGATAAGCCTAAGAAATAGGAGTCTGAATATGCATAAGACAACTTTTTTCACAGCCGCGATTCTCGGGTTTTATTTGTTGACCGCGCAGTTTTGCATAGCGGGAAGCGTATTGGATTTTGGTGCGACAGGAGATGGAAAAATGAACGACACGAAGGCCTTCGAAAAAGCTATTCAGTCCGGGGATAAAAACATCCGGATACCCGCCGGCACTTATAAAATAGGCCCCACGACGCTTGTTATCCCCGCCGGGGTGCAGATTACAGGCGACGGCAACGCCACGCGCCTGGTGCCCGCAGCTGGAACCGTTACGCTCTTGAAACTGTCGGACGATTGCAGTCTGCGGGATCTTTGTATTGAAGGGGACAAGGTTAAAAAGGGAAGATCGGATGATCCCGGCTTGATACACATTGAAAAAGCTGATGAAGTGGATATAGAGAATGTAAAGTTCACTAATACAGATCGCGTTTGCATCAGAACGCATTACGCCAACGATATAAATATCAGGAATTGTGATTTCCGCAATATCGGGATGGCAATTCATCTGAGATATACCTGCCGGGCGAAAGTGCTGGGCAATACGGTTATCGACGCCAGTCTGCATGGCATTGAGTTTTGGGGCAACCTTCGGCCTAATAATGTATGGAGCAAAACGAAATGCAATGATCTGATTTTTGCCAATAATTACGTCAAGAACGGCGGCGCTGGCGCTATTTGGGGAGCTGGTGCCAAACGTGTAATTATGAGTGGCAATATCATTGACGGGGCTAAAGATGTCGGCCTGGACCCGGAATACTGCGAAGACGTTGTGATAACGGGTAACATCACCAGAAACTGTTATAACGCGGGTATAGCATTGTTTTTCGCCTGTAAGCGGGTTACGATAACAGGCAATACCGTCTACAATAATTCCGTTCCGAAGAACAAGGACGAATCGGCACTTTTCACCATGGCCCAGCGAAAACTTACTAAAGAGGAGAAAAAGTTGCCTTGGTACGTTCGTAGCGGCATTTGGCTCGTGCCGCCGAACCGCGAGTCGTATCCTCTTGACGATGGCCATGAGGATATTACTATTGTCGGCAATACGATTTACACCGTCGGCGATGACA
>JAOZNE010000363.1:0-1590 GCA_029933955.1 Phycisphaerae bacterium | reverse complement strand
GTAGAGCGAGCGGCTGTTAACCGCTAGGTTGAAGGTTCGAGTCCTTCTCGAGGAGATGACATAAGTTACGCTGACTTCACGACTTGTGAAGACCGCCAACCATGCGGAGCGGCCGTAACCCGAAGGAAAAAGCGAGTATTACTACTCGCGCAACCGAAAGGGCACGGCCATGAGCACTATAGCGAAAAACCAAACCAAAAACCAGAGGCACACAAAAGATTCCAAAAAGAATCGGCGTGTGCCTTCTTTGCGTCTGCACAAAGCCAGCGGGCAGGCGTATGTCGTTCTCTGCGGCAAGGCTATCTACTTCGGCCCACATGGCACAGCTCGGGCAGAGCAGGAATACCACCGGACAGTTGCCGATTGGCTGGCCTCGGGGCGACACCTTCCCATCCAGGCCGATCAGATTACCGTCAAGGAACTCATCAGCCAATTCTGGACTCACGCCAACAACTACTATGTCAAATCCAACGGCCAGGTTACCTGGGAAGTCGCCAACATTCGCCAGGCCATGCGATCCCTGCGTGAACTTTACGGCGACAAGCCTGCGGGAGAGTTCGGCCCCCGTGCCCTGCGAGTGGTTCGCCAACGAATGATCGATATAGGCTGGTCTCGCAACAACATCAACAAGATGGTCGCCCGCATCAAACGGATGTTCCGCTGGGCCACGTCGCAAGAACTCATCAGGGCCGATATCTACCAGGCTCTGCGGAGCGTCCCAGGCCTGATGCGTGGCCGGTCGACCGCGAGGGAAACCGAACCGGTCAAGCCAGTTCCGAAGGAATACATCGATGCGATTCAGCCGTTCGTCAGCAAGCAGGTATGGACAATGGTTCAGCTGCAGCTGTTGACCGGAGCACGCAGCGGGGAGTTGGTGATGATAAGGCCATGTGATATCGAACGCCCCGACGCAGACCAGACGGAGCAAACCGGCGGGAAGATTTGGATATACACTCCAGCCGAGCACAAGACCGCCCACTATGGCCACCAGCGACGCATTTACATCGGGCCCCGTGCCCAGAAACTTCTCTCACCGTTTCTGCTCCGTAATACCGATTCGTACTGCTTCTCCCCAGCCGAGGCCAGGGCGGAATATCTCAGACGAATCCGCAAGAACCGCAAAACGCCGCCTCGGTTTGGCAATGCGACGGGCACAAATCGCAAAGCCAATCCGAAAAAACAGCCCGGCGACCATTACACGACCACCAGTTATGGATACGCGATCCGCAAGGCTATCAAAAATGCTTATCGACCAACTGGGATGTCCACCGAAGATTTCAAAACATGGAAGGCCCCCTGCCACTGGCACCCGCACCAACTCCGCCACAACGCTGCGACCGAGCTGCGAAAAGAGTTTGGCCTCGAAGCTGCCCGAATAATCCTGGGCCATCACTCCGCCGCCATAACAGAAGTCTACGCAGAAAAAGACGAACGCCAAGCCATCGAGGCGATAACAAAAGTCGGCTAAGCCCACACCCATCGATGTCAGCCTAAACGCGAGTGCATTAGCCCACCCCCCCCGCTCCCCCGCTGTTCCTCCAGCAGGCCGTCAGATCCTTTTAGAGTTTGCAAAGGCTGATACCAGCGTCT
>JAOZNE010000362.1:0-1591 GCA_029933955.1 Phycisphaerae bacterium | reverse complement strand
TTGCCGGTAAAACTCTTGTTGGAACAGTCCTGGACAGCCTGGCTGTGGGCACTCCAGGCCCGTGGGAAAAGCGGAAAGACTCCGCGTCGAAACATGTGTGGACGAAATCCGCAGCTGGGCTGACATGGGAAAAAACGCTGACGATTGACAGTAATAACTGTCTGTCGATTAAGCATACAATCAGCGTGAGCAAAGAAGCGAAGTTTCCGGTCAGTTTGTATGGTTATGATTTTTCTATCAAAGAGGGTGGCGAGGTTGAGTTTGACACCGTCTGCGTTCCGCGAACCCACGCCTGGCTGTTCGACAGAAAATACCAGAATTTCCGAATCAGTGACTTCGTGCCATATGCGATTTTCGACGATAGGAAGACCGGCATGAGGCTGGGGTGCTATGTTCCCAATTGGCTGGATTTCGCAGGGAATTTTGAGGTGTTTTCGTATGGTTCGCACCCGGCGCATATCGAGCGGGACGGCAGGCTGTTCAAGTTGCGCCTCGGGTTCAATGCGCTAAATTTTGCCAGCGTGGCGAAGCAAACTCCGACGACTGATATGAATGCTGAGTTTTCCCGCAAAGCGTCGAGGGAATGGGAATATGAAATTATAGAACGCGACTGGCATATTGCGGACAGGAAAATCAAACCGGGGGAGAGTCTAAGTTTTGCGATACGATTGGCTGCCTTTGACGGCAGGGAAGAGAAGCGACTTGGCCGAGAAGACCCGCCCGAGAAATTCGGCCCGCGCGGTGTCGCGTCCAGCCGACTGGAACGCGGCGAGCTGCTGTGTTTGGGGTATCCGCTTCCCATGGAACAAACCGCCAAGACAGGACATTTCTGGGCCGTGCCGTGGAACGAGATAGACAAAGACCTGAAACTTCTCGACAGCCTCGCCGCGGCTGGCACGAAGGCGATTGTCTTCCGATCCCCTGATTTCCAGGATATTTCGCACGGTGTCTCATGGAACGGCAGCTACGATTCCGCACCGCCAAATATCATGGCGGTCTTGAATCGCACGCACGAACTTGGGATGAAAGCCTTGTGGTGGTGCTCCATCAAGGGGTTCCTTCGCCCCGGCGTGAAGCGAAACAACGGGCTTGGAGACCCGCTGCTCAAGGAGCATCCCGAATGGGCACTGCCCGGATATTATTGGAACAACATGTATCAACATGCGGACATGGATTCCAATGGATGGAAGAATTGGCTCATCGAAAAGGTTAAGCGTGACATGAGCAAATATCCGCTGGATGGCTGGGCTTTGGACGAGCCTTACTTTCTCGGCTCGCTCGTGAACGACCAGGGTCAAACGCGTGCCCGCAGCGTGTATGATTTCCTTGGCCGACTCAAAAAAACCATTCGCAGCTTCGGCGACGATAAACTTTTGATAGCGAATAATCCATGGGTGCTGCACGACGAATGGAAGCAGTTTGATTATATTATGATGGAAACTTATAAAATGGGGTGGACGAACAATGTCATGATGGGCAGGAGTCCGGGCAGCTGGCCTAACGGTCGTTTCTCGTTTGCTACCATTTTGAATCTGATAGCACAGAACTTCGCGATAGACAATCAGGTGTTGGGGTGGCATCATCCGAATTG
>JAOZNE010000361.1:0-1599 GCA_029933955.1 Phycisphaerae bacterium | reverse complement strand
AGGATTTTTGACAACTTCCCATGTACCAGAACCAGACCAATTTCTTTCATAACCTAACCGAGAGTTTTTCTCGCCCCATCCCATCATATCCTCGATAGAAAATGTCATATTGGATTTTAAACATAAGGTTCCTTCTGCCTTATAACCCTTCGGGAGTTTGGATTCCTCGCTCACTTGATATGTGCCAAACATTTCCTCTGGAGATGGTTTAGATTTCGGTTCGTCCCTCGGTTTCGGAGGATAGCATCCATAGCAACATAACAGTAAAAACGCTCCCATAATTATCGCCTTGTTCACTTTTGGTCTCCTCTAATGGCGTTAATGTCATTTATTCGATAGTGCACTTTGTCTTGCCACTTCAAAATATATCTGGTACTTCCAGGCTCATAGCGGTGTGAATCAAATAGATTCCAGTTGTCTACCATCTTATATCTTATCGTACTCTTCAAATCTGCTTGTATCCTACCATCTTTGAGTTTGCTGTAAACAACAGTGCCAGTTGCCTTAGCATCTACTTCCCATCGCCCTATTGTGGCCTGACCCAAAAGATTATGAGGAGAAAAACGAGATTGTTCAGAGTTGAATCCGCCGTTGTAGAAAGGTGTTCGTGGAATAGGTAAGTCTATGGAAACTTTGTCACCTGATGATACTTTCCCTTTACGGATTCCAGTGCGTAATTGTCGTGCCATTTCATCAACAACAAAACTCTGCCGCATTTTCAAGTAGTCAGGATCGCTTCGGAGCAGTTGTCCATGATAGCTATCACCATCAAGATGAATAACACTTCCAAGAGCGTCTTTACCACTTGATGCTCGGCCAGAGAGCACTTCCACCGCTGGTACCCACAGAGACCGTCCCACATAGTTCAACGCAGGGATAACTGCAGCCACATGTCTCCAGCCAGGAGTTTCGACAGAGGCGCCACTATCGGAGAGTATCGAAACTGGTACTGAAGAGGGCGTGGACCAATAGTCGTCCGCGGCTTGATTCAAAGCTGGTGTTCCCAAACTGCCAACTGGGACCATTGACGAATTGAAGTCATAGATGGGCGAGTCATTGTAGAGGCCTAAATCTTGCGATATCTGATTCGGGGACTTGTTGTCGTAGAGCCAGCTTGGTTGTGAAGAGGTGTTGGCGAATGACGGTGAGGAAAAACTGCCGCCGACGCCGCTGCCGAAGCTGGAAGAGCTGGCTGAGCCGCTCCAGCATAGGCCTGACGGGTCGGTTAGGGTCATTGGGGTGTTGCCTACATAGCGGTAGAAGTTGGCGTCGCCGGCTGCGAAGGTCAGCGGGTCTTCGCCGATGAAGCGAGCTGTGGCGGCGTCGTAGTATCTGGCTCGGTAATAGTATAGGCCCGTCTCGGCGTCGAACTCTCGGCCAGTATAACTATACCTAAACTCCAGCTCCGGGGCTGACTCACTGGCGATGTTCCCAAAACTGTCGTATTTGATATGGTTAGCTATCACAGCGGTTGAACCATCCAACTCGACGACATCTCGCACCGAGCCTTGATGATCAGCCAGCGCCCAATAAACCCCGCCAGCGGGGTCGTCGATATATTCATCAGCCAAGATTTGATCCGTGCCCGGCCCATGGAGA
>JAOZNE010000119.1:0-6296 GCA_029933955.1 Phycisphaerae bacterium | reverse complement strand
GTGGCTACCCCGCAAACAGCCGCGGTGTAACCACGCCACCCGGCTAGGCTACATTCCCAGCCGAGGGCGGCTAGGCTACATTTTTGCTTGGCTCCGTCGTGAATGCGTTTTTGTTTTACGTTGTTTTTATTTCAACCGTTACGATTTTCTTTTGGCCCACCGAAACTGGGACTTCATTGTCGCCGGCCAGGGTTATCTCGCTCTGCTGGTCTTCATTCAGATTCGTCAGCCAGGCACCGGCCACCGGAGCAAAGAATCGCAACGAACCAGCCTGAGTCTCATCAGTCGGATTGTAAATCCTGACAATAAACGTATCGCGATCCTCAGCCTTTTTAATGGTCGAAAATCTCAGAGCAGGATTATCTATCTCAAACAAAGACGCTTCCCCTGCCGGCAATTGGCCTTGATGTGTCCGTGTCTGCACGGGAACAACCGGGACATTGAACGACTCAGCCTCGAGCGGAACATTGGCCTGGATCCAGTTTCCTTCATGAGGCATTATGGCGTAGCGTATCTCGTGTTTGCCAAGACACTGGCCTCCCTTTTGCGAGGGGAAACTGGTGCCGCCGAGCGAGGCACATATCCAATTACGCACCGACCGCAACAAAGACAAAGCCACCGTCCGCTCATCGTTGTCCAATACTTCATATTCGGTCAAGCTGTCATTCAGGAAAGCCATGCCGGTCTGCCCGTCAGAAACGTCGACGAAATTATTCTGCGGCAGAGTTGCCATATCCGGCCAGGTGCTCTCCGGTGTCGGCCCGACAGGACGTATGGGGCGACGGTCAACGGTAAAGTGGCCTCCGGAATCGGCATGAGTAGCTTCTTTTATACCTGTTGGGAACATTGCCCGCAGATAATGGTCTTCATGGTTGTTCTCAAATTGAACATTTACTTCAACCTTGCGCTGACCCGCCCGTAGTGTAACCGCCGTACGAATGGTGAAATCTTCCTGTTTTTCGCTACGAGTATTTTCCTTTCGGATTCCGCGGCAGGGCAGAGACATAGTTATTTCACTTACCAGCGTCGCCTGAAGCGGGCCTGTTTCCTCAGCCCATATTCTGGCGTGAGAGCCTAGTGAATTATGTATCTGATCGTACATCGGACGTTCGTTTATCCAGTAATGTCCTATTTCGCCACGATCCTCATAGTAGTTAAGGTCGGAGAATGTTTTGCCCAACTCCTTGTCTGTCAGGTCAAAGGTTCCGTTAGGATTCATCTTTAGTTTCAGGAACTCATTTTCCATAACATTCGGGCTTGTCAGGATAGAGCCGGTCCTGGCTGTTGAATCTGACCAGGCAACATCCGCGGGACGATGACCCTCTAATTTAGATTCCAATGTCTCTAGAGCGGCAACACGGAAAACCTTATAGCCACAGGCAGGAATTTCACCAGTGTCAAAGAATATCCGGTGTCGCTGGACTGGGTAAGGCTTGGGGCGAGTATGGTTTTCAGAGACGTGATATATTTCATTGGTACAGCCCTGCCATTGGGTGGAAACGGCGTTACCCTGAACGTCGTAAACCTGCATGCCAAAAATGGCCTCATAATCCTCGCTCATATCAAGCTCTGGAGGAGTTTTGTTTATCCAGGCTTCAAGTACCTGAGAGGAGGGATGTGGCAAGGGATTAAATACCGTCAGAAGAATATCGTCCTCGTTGAAATCGCTCATGTCAATACGCTTGATAAGCTGCTTCAAAGCGTCATTGCCCAGAGATTCGGCAATATCAGCAGTTTCAACAAGCCTGGCTTTTACTTCGTCAACGGAAATGTCCTGCATCACGCCGTTGATAGAATCATGCGGATGAGACTTGAGTAACAAATCCCAGGCATTGTTAATTAGAGTTTGGTGATATTCAGCCCCAGCCATAGAAGCGACCGCTGCCAGGGGCTCGGCGAAACGGATAAGCAGGTTCTGGGCTTTTTTATTTAACCGCTTAAGATAAAGCCTTGTAGAAAGAGCGTTGCCTGTGTTTTTGGATACTGGTCCATCCCGTAATTCACCGTCCACGACCGCAAGAGAGCTGC
Organism: Phycisphaerae bacterium; assembly: GCA_029933955.1. GTDB lineage: Bacteria > Planctomycetota > Phycisphaerae > SM23-33 > SM23-33 > B1-G9. Next base: position 4,268 of record JAOZNE010000119.1, on the reverse strand, counting down.
GATCTATCTTACTCTTCATTATTTTGACAAACTCAGGCAGCGTCGTATGAACCCATTTGCGGTTTAGATTCGCATCCACTTCATTCACCATCTCAATGATTTTCGGCAGTAACGGCTGCGCGTTCGTGTAATCGCAGCCGTCCATCATCAGCCTATCGTTTTCAAGTACACTTCCATCGGTAGTCTGCCAGACTTTTTCAACCAGCTCAGGCGTAATGCGTTCGGGAAACCATTTGTCGGGGGCATTGAGAACAAAGGGGTCTTGTTCCATTTGTTTGCGGTCAGCGCGGTGATAAGCGGTTCCGCCCTGATTCCATTTGTAAACCCAGCCGGCTCCTCCGAAAGGTTTCCCCTCTATTGCCTCAAGGTGTAATAGAAAATAGAAGTTGGAACGTCCTGCCTCACCAAATCGTGTAGCCAATAGTTCACTGCCGTCAGGTGCCCGCCAGACAAATTCAGAATCCGGCGCTCTGTGCTTGCCTACATATTTACCTATCATAGCAGTATCTATACCGAAACCGGCATACAACTGGGGTAGCTGCGACGTTTGGCCCCAGCCGAAAGAAGTATAACCGGCGTCAAGTACAGCGCCCAACTCCCGGCAGCGACGATTGCCCCAAAGCAAATTGCGAACCAAAGATTCCCCGTCTATCGGAAACTCGTCCGGCAACAGGAACCATGGGCCGATTTGCAATTTCCCAGCAGAAACAAGTTTCTTGACTAGCTCTTTTTTCTCCGGACGAACTTCAAGATAATCAAGCACAGCCACTACTTGGCCATCCATAAGGAAACCGGCATAAGTGCCATTGTCCAATAACTCCAGCAGCTCATCCATGAAATCCACCAGCATAATCCGTGTTTCCCATATCGAATACCGCCACTCGCGATCCCAGTGGGTGTGCGAAACAATATAGCCAATCTGCTCTGTCTGCTCTGTCTTTCGTGTCTTTTCCATGTTCATGTTTCAATTCTTTTCTTTTAACTTTTCCAATTAGCCCGAGCCGTGGAAGGGCGCACCACCCACGCGATCGGTAACATATAACTCATTTTATTTGTTCCATCAGTTCCAACGAACATTCTTTGCCAATGCCTTCAATAAAGATCGGAGCCTTATTAAGTTTCAGTATCGGCGGGCCATCTTTGGCGTAGCCAAAATTGACGCCCTTGCCTAAATGGTTGCTAACCCTGGGACGGAGTGTATAGCCAGGCTCAAACAGCACTTTCACTGTTTTCCCTGTAGTCCAGGCGACCAATTTGTAACCCGCGTCGCCTTCAAACAAATAGCCCTGAATACCCTTGTTCGGATTTTTCACGCCGGCAATTTGTTTCACCAGTTTATAGCCTTTAAGATATTTTTCAGAATTATATTTCTTGAGCCATGCCAAAACATTCGTTTCGTTGCCGCGGGGTCGAGCTTTGGTTTTAGCTTTATCCGCAGCCTTTTCTTCCGAATCGTCAACCAGTTTCGGGACGAGTTTCAATGAGCAATCTTTGCCAATACCCTCGATGTAAATCGGAGCCTTTCCCAAGCTGAGTATCGGCGGGCCATCTTTGGCAAACCTGAAACCAACGGGCTTATCAAAATTATTATAAACTCTTAGCGGGGCGCTGCTGGCTGACTCAAAAAAAACTTCAACAGGCCCGTCGATATTCCAAGCCACTAACTTATAGCCAGCGTCTCCTTCGAACAGATACGCCTGCACGCCTTTGGTCGTGTTTTCCATGCCGGATAACTGCTTTATCATGCGATATTCGCCAAGCTGTTCGACCATGGTTTTGAGCGCATAATAACTCTTGCGTTTGGTCTGGTCGTTGCGGATCAAGCCCATAGGCCCGTCGCCCATATCCTGGCTGACGTGCCAACAGACGACTCTCGCCCCAGCTGCCACGCCGCTCATATAAGCTCTCGGCAGATAAGCGGCGATGTCGTCCTCGGTCATTTTTTCGCCTTTTTTATAGCCTTTACCGCCGACAGGATGGCCCCACTCGGTAATATACATCTCCATGGGACGCCCTATTTTTTCCAGGTACTCCGCCCTTAATCGCCGCATCAGCGAACGCATAGAGCGGTCGCCGTCAATGATAGTCCAGCCCTTCATCCATCCTTCGGTACCTTGCCCGAAATGCGCCTTCTCAGGCCCGGGAGTATGGCCATGGAATGTATAGGGATGAATCGCAAAACCGTCGAGCCGCTTGTCCAGATTGCCCGCAAGATACCAGTAATGATTAGTCCAGACATCCTCGTCAGTAATAAGTTTAATTTTAGAGTCATAAGCCTTGGTCTGTTTGATAGCTTCATTAGCCATCTTAATATAGTGGTCAATCCACGGGCAATCCGCCGAGCCATACCACTTGCCGCCGTACTTTTTCATCAGGCCAAAATTGTGCGGCTCGTTGAAAATTTCAAGAACCACATCAACCCCAGCCTCTTTGTGCAACCTGGCCGCAGCCACCGCATAAGCACCGAATCCTTTCGGGTTGTATGGGTCGTCCGGATAAACGTTTTTATTAGCGGCGTATGTCAAAGCGAAAATAACACCAATATCGTTTTCCTTATAAAACTTCAATCGCTTCTTACGCTTTGTAGGCCAGGTATATTTACCCTTCTGCTTTTCAACACCGCCCCAGCTCTCTTCATCTCGCACCCATTTAACGCCCAGGTTTTTCAGGTCAGCCAAATGGTTCAGCGTTTCACCCTGATTAAAATGAACCACCAGACCCACAGTTTCCCCGAATTTTATCGGCAACGGCGCAAAGCCGAGCTTCGGGTCTTCTCTAAGTTCCTTGGCCGCCACTTTGACATCCACAGCCGTCTTGGCAACTGCTTTTCCGCTAGCCAATAACCAAGGCGAAACCGCTGTCATTACCACGCCGACCAATACCACGATCGCCGTCATAATACTTTTACTCGTTTTCATGATGTTTCCTTTCGTGTTTGTCATGTTAGTGTCCTTTCGTTTGTTTTCTAACCGTTCATGTTATAGTTACTCAAAATGTATTAAAATACCGTGAACGGTTACTTTATTGTCTATTCAAACCGCGGCACCCGGCGCTTCTTCGGTAGACATCAACCACTTGCCTTGTTTCTACGGAAAAATGAATCGGAAAATTCAGCTATCAGAAGCTGGCGGGAATCAAAAATCGTCAAAACAATCCCAGGTCTGCCCTCCCCATCCGTCATACCTGTCCCACTGGGATTCGTAACAGTATTTCCACGGAAAAGCCCCGGGCCATCTGTCCACATAGTTGTCCTCGAAATCGTCTCTGTCGACAAACCGCACGCTGCCGTCGATAAATCCTACATTCCATCCGTCAGCATGAACAAGGCGAGGCTCGCCACCGGCTGCATTGGTTAGATACCAAACATCAGCGACAAAAGAATCAAGTAGATGAATTTCCCGGTTAGGGAATCGAATATCAGGATGCGGTAAAGCGGGATCTCTCACCGACCAGACATTATAACTGCTGGTGATATTCTTATCTGTTGTAGATCCGCCAAACCAGCCTGATGAAGGATAATCGCCGAGCGAATCCCAGGTTTCGGCAAAACTGTCAATTTTTCGCGCCCATGGATCGCTCGAAGCCAAGTCCGACGGACACCCGAAAACCTCGCCGGAATCTAAATAATCAGGATAATAAACGGACATATTAACCCGGGCTTGGTTCCCGTCATGTTGAATCCAACTAGGCCACCAGTCGAACCCACCCACGCGGACCTGCCCGTTGAAGTCGGCTGCGTACATGTTGGCTGCCAGGACAATGCTGTGTTGATTGGACGAGCAAACCGCCCGCCGGGCTAGTTCCTTAGCCTTTTTCAGGCTGGGCAAGAGAATACTCACCAGCAGCGCGATGATCGCAATGACGACCAAAAGTTCGATGAGTGTGAAGCCGCGCGGGCTTGATGTCGGGATAATCTTTCGTTTCATGGCTCAGTTCTCCTGAATCTCATGTCGTTTCGCCGTCGATTAGATCGCCTGCCACATAATGCACTTCCAGCGGGCCTGTGTAGCCTTCGATTCTTCGGGTGAGCATTTTCGTAGCGACATGGGCTATCTCGGCGGGATGAAAATCTACCGTGGTCAATTTCATGGGCGAAGCGCCGTTGGCGGCACAGCTCATAATCGAGATGATTTTGATTTCTTCCGGCACTTTTATTCCCGCTTTTAGAATGGCTCGCAGGGCGCCGATAGCCGGGTAGTCGTGGCCACAGATCAGCGTGCCGGTAAAACCGTTTTCCAAAAGCTCCGCCATTTTCAACTCAGCGTCAA
>JAOZNE010000118.1:0-6364 GCA_029933955.1 Phycisphaerae bacterium | reverse complement strand
ATTCGATAGCCGCGTAAGAGAGGTGGCTCAAAAATCTCGTTCTCACACAGTTTTTATCACAAATTCAATTCTCTCATATTTTCAAATCATGTCTGGCCAGCTGAGACAAAATATTGTACCAATCAGCCCAAATGCTCGTTGCTCTCACGCCTAGCGGGCTTTTCCGCTACGCCACAGCTTTAAAATGTTATGCGTGGCGCATATCAGCGACCACTCGCTACGGCAGGCTTCAAAACCACGCCGCATAAACTTGTCAATACCACAAGAGGCTGTTGCATAATTCTAGCCAATTAACATAAGTCCTTATTTTGCGTCGATTGGTTCCACATAAATAAAGGACTTATGAAAATCTTGGGTAATTGTGCAACAGGCTCATCTGACGATTTTTTCCACAATTATCTTGCAAACGAAAATCGCCAGGCCTAGTATATTGTTGAGAGTAATTACTGTTAACAGAAAGCCCGAAAATGCAGCAAGTTAGTCCTATCGAACGAATGACCCGCCAGCGGCGAATTATTCTTGAAGAGATGCGGACACCGGGGAGACATTTGACAGCTGACGATGTGTACGGCCGAGTTCGCAAGCAGATTCCCAATATCAGCTTGGGGACGGTTTATAGGAATCTTGAGGTGCTCGTCCAAACAGGACAGATACGGAAACTGACCCTGGGCTGCGGGCGGAAACATTACGATGGCGGCGTGCACAAACATTATCACCTCAGGTGCGGCAAGTGTGGCCTGGTTGTAGATGTCTCAGCCAAGGCGTTCCCGGATCTGGACAAAGCTGCAGCCCGCGGGGTCGATGGATTTGAAATCACCGGACACGAACTGGAATTTACAGGTATCTGCGAGAAGTGCAGAAAAAAGAAAAAACGTTGAACAACATTGAAAGGCAAGGTTTAACATGGAACTTAAGGGTAGCAAGACGGCGACGAATCTCATGGCTGCGTTTGCGGGCGAGTCTCAGGCTAGGAACAGGTACACCTATTTCGCGAGCAAGGCCCGGCGGGAAGGCCTGGTGCAGATAGCGGATATTTTCGAGGAGACAGCCAACCAGGAACGCGAGCACGCCAAGAGACTTTTCAAGTTTATGACGGGCGACTCGGCTGAGATAACCGGCGCGTTTCCTTTTGGCGTTATCGGGACCACGGCGGAGAATCTCAAAGCTGGGGCGGCTGGAGAAAACTTCGAGTGGACGGAAATGTATCCCAGCTTTGCCAAGACCGCGACGGAAGAAGGCTTCGTCGACATTGCAGGCGTGTTCTCAGCTATAGCCGTGGCGGAGAAGCAGCACGAAAAACGATATCTCGAGTTGGCTAAGAATATCGACGATGGCAAGGTCTTCAAAAAGGACGCCCCGGTGGCTTGGCGGTGTCGCAACTGTGGCTACGTGCACGAAGGCACCGACGCGCCAAAGGTATGCCCAGCCTGTGCGCATCCCCAGGCACATTTTGAAGTCCTCGGCGAAAACTGGTAACCGCGAAAAGAAAGTAGCCAATCATAGCTACACAGAAATTCACCATGAAGGACATAAAGTTTTTTGTTGTTTTTAATATTCTTCAAGGTCTTCATGGTGCAACAAGTTTTTGCGTGAACGATTATGAAAGGACTATCAAATGTCCAAACTACTAATGGCTGGCGTTTTGACTTTGTTGATTTGTGTTATCGCGATATCGTGCGACATGGCTGGGGACGGTTCGCACCAGACGCATGAAAATGTGCAACGGATTACCACCGCCGAGCACTTCGACGCCGTTGTCCTCCGGTCCGACGTGCCCGTGTTGGTGGACTTTTTTGCCGACTGGTGCGGGCCCTGTCGCAGGCTGGCTCCGATAATCCACGACCTGGCTGCGGAGTACAAGGGCAGGGCGATTTTCGTAAAGGTGGACGTGGACCAGGCTGGTACCCTGGCGGCGCGGTACAAGGTCAGCGGCATCCCGGACGTGCGGATATTTCGCGAGGGCAAACCCGTCGCGAAAATCATAGGCCTGAACAAACCCGGAAAATATCGTGCAGCCCTGGACGCTGCGATAGTAGCGAATAACGGAAAGGAAACAAAAGAATGACCCAACAACTGGAAGTTTACAGGTGCGAACTCTGCGGCAATATCGTGGAAGTTCTAAACGCAGCTGGCGGCGAGTTGGTCTGCTGCGGGCAACCTATGGACAAGCAGGAAGAGCAGACTGCCGAGGCAGCTACGGAAAAACACGTGCCGTTTATCGAGAAGGTCGAAGGTGGTTACAAGGTGCGGATAGGTAAAGACGCAGCCCATCCGATGGAAGAAAAACACTATATTCAGTGGATAGAATTGCTCGTCGGCGGCGATGTCTATCGACAATATCTCAAGCCTGGCGACAAGCCCGAAGCCTGCTTCTGCGTCTGCGACGCTGAGAATTGCTGCGGCTGCGGCGAGATATCAGCCCGGGAATATTGCAATGTCCATGGCCTATGGAAGGGGGAACGCACATGCTGAAGGACGGCGAAAAGGGCGCGATTTTACAGCGCGACAAGGAAACTTACGCGGTGGCTCCGCATATTCCCTGCGGGGTCGTCTCGCCGGAGACGCTCCGCAAGTTGGCGGACGTGGCGGAGAAGTTTGGCTGTGCTGCGATGAAAATTACCAGTGCTGCACGCATCGCGTTGGTGGGCTTGAAGGAAGACCAGGTCGATGACGTCTGGGCGGAGCTTGGCATCGACCCCGGCGCAGCGGTGGGCCTGTGCGTCCGCAGCGTCAAGGCTTGCCCAGGCACAGCTTTGTGCAAACGCGGGCAGCAGGACAGCTTGGGCATGGGCTTGAAGCTGGACGAAAAATATCACGGCATGGAACTGCCCGGCAAGCTCAAGATGGGCGTCAGCGGCTGTCCGTTTCAGTGCGCCGAAACAGCGATCAAAGACATAGGCCTGCAGGGCACAGCCAAGGGCTGGCGGGTGTTGGTAGGCGGGTGTGGCGGGGCTAGGCCTCGCCTGTCCGAACCGCTGACCGAAGGCTTGGACGACACCCAAGCTACGGCGACGATCGAAAAAATTGTCGAGTACTTCAAAGCCAACGCCAAGCCAAACGAACGGCTGGGCAGAGTGATAGACCGACTCGGCATCGATCACCTCAAGCAGGCGGTTGCATAAAAACCGTCACGTAGCACAGCCGCCCCCGGCTGTGGAAGTTTGGGCGAAAGCATGTAGCACCGCCGCCCCCGGCTGTGAAAACTTGGGCGAAAAAAACACAGCCTCCTTCTGTGTCATTCCCGCGCAAGCGGAAATCCGGAGGGCATTGGCTGGGTTTCAAATTTGCCTGAGGAGTGACAAGAAAAAGAAAAATGGATTCTCGTAGCGATATGTTGGAAAATTTGTATCGCGAGTTAAACCGCCGGGCGTATGTTCACCCTGACCCGTTGGAGTTTTTGTATCGCTACGACGACCCTGCCGACCGCGAGGTTGTAGCCTTGCTGGCTAGTTCGCTGGCCTTCGGGCAGGTGGAGCAAATCCTCCATAGCGTCGAGGCGGTTCTCGATCGGCTAGGTCCAAACCCGGCGAAGTTTCTTGTTGGCACCTCGCCGGGGCAGATTACCAGGCGGCTGCGGGGCTTCAAATATCGGTTTGTCCGCAGCGAGAATGTCGCTGCTCTGCTGATAGCCCTTCGCCGAATAATAAAAAAGCTAGGCTCGATCGAGGTTGGCTTCGCTCGGGGAATTCGCCCCGGCGACCAGGCTGCGGCCCCGGCGGCGATGGCGTTCCTGGGCCTGCTCATCGACACATCAGGCAATAAGTGTGGCTACCTGCTGCCAAGTCCCACAGGCTCCAGCGCCTGCAAAAGATTGATGCTGATGCTACGTTGGCTCGTGCGGGCTGACGCGGTAGACCCGGGCGGCTGGAGTTGCATAGACCCAGCCTGGCTGGTGGTTCCGCTCGATACGCACATGCATAGGCTGGGTCTGGCGATGGGCCTGACCGGGCGAAAGTCAGCGGACATGAAAACCGCCCTGGAAATCACCACTGGCTTCAGACAGCTCGCCCCGGCGGACCCCGCGAAGTACGACTTCGCCCTGACCAGGCTGGGGATTCGAAAAGATATGAACGCAGAGAAGTTCCTAGCCAACTGGACTGCTGCAACGAACGGGTAAAGAAAAAGAAGTTATCAGTAAAAACAGAAAGAAGAAAAAAACACGGGCAAGATGCCCATGCTACGGAAAACTTAGCCTTCTCTGCGACATTCGTGTTTTTCTGTTTTTTACTTTTACTGATTACTGAAGGCTTGTTGAAAAAAACTTCATGCTCTTCATGTGCTTCATGGTGAGTTTTGTCTGATGCGAGGCGAAGATGGTTGAGCAATTGACTAATGTGGGTTGGCAGTTTTGGCTGGTGCTGGGCGAGATGGCTCCTTACTTGCTGTTCGGATTTTTCGTCGCTGGGGTCTTGTCGGTTTTCATTTCGCCGGAGCTGGTCGATAGGCACCTTGGCGGGGGCGGTCTTTGGCCCATTTTCAAAGCGTCCGCTTTTGGCGTGCCCCTGCCGTTGTGTTCCTGCGGGGTTATTCCCGTAGCAACCTCGATGCGAAAGCACGGTGCCAGCCGGGCTGCGACGACGGCGTTTTTGATATCCACGCCGCAAACGGGCGTCGACAGCATCCTGGCAACCTTCAGCCTGCTCGGGCCTGTCTTGGCGATATACCGTCCGCTGGCAGCTCTGCTCAGTGGCATACTAGGCGGCGTGGTTGTCTCTGCCACGGAAAAAGATGCTGCGCCGAACAGTGAACCCATCCATGACAAATGCACTGATGCGTGTTGCGAGGGCAAGGAGACGAAATCTCGAATGGCTCAGGCGATAAGTTATGGATTCGTCACGCTGCCCCGGGACGTCGCCAGGCCTTTACTGCTGGGTCTGGCCATCGCTGCGATACTATCTGCCCTGGTGCCGAGCGATTATTTCTCCCAGCTGGTCCCGCCTGGGCCATTGCAAATTCTACTGCTGATGCTCGTGGGCGTGCCAATTTACATCTGCGCGACAGCTTCGATACCGATAGCGGCGGGCTTGATATTGGCAGGTGTCTCGCCGGGGGCTGCCTTTGCTCTGCTGATGACAGGCCCGGCTACCAATGCAGCGACCCTGGCGACCATCTGGAAAATCATGGGCAGGCGAACCTGTCTGATATATCTCGGCACGATGCTCGTGGCCGCCCTGCTCGGCGGGTTGCTGCTGGACCACATAATTACGATAGACCAGGTCAAATCGGCTATGCACCAAGGCTGGGTGCCGGCTTGGCTAAAGTCCGCCTCCGCTGGACTACTGCTCCTGCTACTAGGCTATGGCGTCATACAAAACAAGTAAAAGCAGGTAAAAGCAAATCCGAATATCGAAATTCGAAATATGAAACCATGGCATCTGCTTTTACTGATAACTTAAAAAAATCGTGCTATTCGAGCCGCTGTTTTTTTCACAAAATGGATATTACCAGAGAGCAACCTATTCGTTGTTACCGTGCGGGCTTGGCCCGGGCCCGGGCTGATACGCTTGTGGTGGAAAAGCGCATCGAGCTGGACATAAACGACGGTCGGCTCCGCTGGGCGATGCTATGTTTGCCCGAAAATCTCGACGCCCTGGCGGTGGGGTTCCTCCGTAGCGAAGGTGTTATCCGAAGCAAGACCGACCTCCGCGAGGTTCTCGTTGAGCCTGACACTCGTCGAGTTTGTCTGCGGGGAGATTTTGATGAAGACGCGCTGGAGACCTTGACCAGCAGATGGACCTGGGGCACGGGCTGTGGCAGCGGTGGGACAGGCCAAGACCTGACAAGCCCGCGGGGCGATATTGAAAAATTGGCTGCAACTCAGGCCGGCGGAATGAAAATATCCGCTGATACCCTGTTGCAACTTGGCAGGGAATTTGACAGTCGGGCCAAGCTCTGGCGGGCAACAGGCGGGGTTCACGCCTGCGCATTGGCTGAGGCTGGGGGGCTGGGGCTCTTCGCTGAGGACGTGGGCCGACACAACGCGTTCGATAAAATCGTAGGCCTGGCCTTGCTGGGCGACATCGGCCTGGCGGGGAAGATTATTTTCTCGACGGGCAGGCTCTCGGCGGAGATAGTTTCCAAAGCCGTAGCTTGCGGAGTAGCAATGCTGGTATCGCGCTCGGCGGTAACAGCTCTTGCGGCAGACCTGGGGAAAAAGTTCAACATCACCCTGATAGGCTTTGCCCGGGGCGAAAGACTGAACGTCTACACCGGCTTCGAACGAGTGGATGTAGGCAAATAAGCATATAGGCAATAAGGAATAGGCAAGTAGGGAATCGGAGTCCACGGATTACGCGGATTTTCAAGAAGATTATTCAAACCGACCGGTTTGAGTAGCTAGTTGATTGGTTAACTAGTTGATTAG
>JAOZNE010000117.1:0-6380 GCA_029933955.1 Phycisphaerae bacterium | reverse complement strand
CGGGCACGACGATGACGGACTCCTCGCCAGCGACGCTATAGCCAGCCAGGGTGAAGTCTCCCATATCAATTTGCGATAATCTGTACGGACGAATGTTCATCTTTTTTCGCTCATAAAAAGTTTAGCTTGGTTCGGGCAGGCTGCACTTGTATCCTGTTTGGCCTGAAATCGCAATGGAAATTGAACGAGACAAACCGATGTGGGGGCTGGGCGAGTTGCTCCAGTTGGCCTGGCCCGCTGGGCTGAGCATGCTCAATGGCACCATTATGATGTTCGTCGACGGCATGATGGTCGCCAGCCTGGGCCCGCAAGCTCTCGGTGCGCAATTCGTCGCCGGGATAATGACCTTCGTCCCCACCAGCCTGGGCATGGGCATCCTGACGGTGGTCAACACCTTCGTCAGCCAAAACTTTGGAGCCGGGCGGCGAAGGCAGTGCGGCCAATATGTCTGGGCGGGTCTGACCCTGGCGGTGATATTCGCAGCCATCGTGCAGTTGTTGCACATTCCAGCCGGGTCGATCCTCTCGCTATTTGGCCACGCCCCGGCGGTGCAACGGCTGGAGGGAATATACTTCCACTACATGCTGGCTGGGACGGGCCTGTTTCTCATCTGCCGAGTCTTGGAGCAGTTTTTCTTCGGCATCGGGCGCAGCGGCGTTGTGCTGTTTTCATCGACGGTGGGCAACGCGTTCAACGTCGTTGCCAACTACGCGCTGATATTCGGCAAGTGGGGCCTGCCCGCGATGGGCATAAAAGGAGCAGCCATCGGAACCCTGGCTGGGACGGGGCTGATGATAGCGATACTGCTGAGCGTGTTCCTTGGCCGAAAAATCAACGAGCGATTCGCCTCGCGCAGGGCCCTGGGCATGAAGCTGGCTGAGTGCCTGGAGATATTGCGAACCGGTACCCCAGCTGGGATACAGTTCTGCAATGACATCCTCAGCTGGAGTATCGTTACCGGCGTGCTGGTGGGTTTTTTCGGCACGGAGCACCTGGCAGCCAACACCGTCGCAGTGCGATATATTTCGCTGTCGTTCATGCCCGCGGTGGGCATCAGTATCGCCACGACAGCCCTGGTAGGGCGGTACATTGGCATGGGTCGGCTGGACCTGGCCCGCAGGCGGGCGCATGTGGCTGCGATAACGGCGATGGTTTACATGGGCCTGTGCGGGGCGGCGATGTGGGTTTGGCGACAGGAGTTGGTCGGCTTTTACCTGAGCTTCGGCCCGGACAGCCAGGCGATGAGCGACCAGGTGACGGCGGAGATTATTCGCATCGGCAGCAGGCTGTTGCTGTGCGCCGCGGTGTTCCAGGTGTTTGACGCGATAGCTATTATTTTCATCGGAGCCTTGCGCGGCGCGGGCGACACATTTTGGCCTATGGTTATGACGATGAGCCTGAGCTGGGTTTTCCAGATAGGCGTGGGTGCAGCGATGGTGAAGTTCCTGCCGCAGCTGGAAAGCCTGGGTGTGTGGATCGCAGCTGGGACGTACATCGCCTGTCTTAGCGTAGTCCTGGCCTGGCGGTTCGAGTCCGGCGCATGGAAGAAAATAAAACTAATAAAACACAAAGCCCCGCCAGCCATGCTCGACACGCCGTTGGAAAAATAAAAAACAGGAGTCAGGATTCAGGAGTCAGAAAAAACAGCAACAACAGAAAAAACAGCAACAGCAAAAACAGCAACAGCAACGGAAAAAACATGGTTCCCCGCCTGCGCGAGGATGACACGGGGTGGGGCATTGGGTATTTTTTTGCCATTCGAAATTCGTAATTGATTCTTAATTCGGATTTCGGAATTCGTCATTCAATGGTCATTGGGTATTTGAGCCTTGGGTATTTTTCCGTCGTCCCGCCAGGTGTCCGGCGGGGCCAGGTATGGCGAGATTTTCCTGAGGGTTCCCTTGCCGATGCCCGGTATTTCCCTCAGGTCGTTGGCTGACTTGAACGCGCCAGGCCCATGCTCGTCTCGATACTGCACGATGTCTCTGGCCCGGACTTCACCAATGCCCGGCAGCCTGCGGAGCGAAGCGACCCCGGCGGTGTTTGGGTCTATTTTCTCCTGAGCCTGTCGCACCCTTGGCCGATCCACCGCTGGGCTCTCGACGAACCACGCTCGGCCTGACATCTGCCAAGCCAACCCCGCTGCACCCAAGACGCACAAAACAGCCAACGCCAACAGATTCGCCCGGGTAAGACTCGTATCGAGCGTGGTAGCGGGCCTGGGCATTATTGTTCCTCCGCGTCGTGATGGCTGTGATGATGGCCGTGGCTATGTTTCCGCTTGCCCGAGCGGAGGTCTCGCAGTTCGCGATAGGCCAATTTCCCCTTGCCGCGAGCGTCAACCAGACCTCCGTTTGGCAGGTAATGTCCGCCGAGGTCTCCCAGGTTTCCCCAGCAGATGCTCTCGACGGCTCCGCGACCCATAGCCAGGCGATATATCGCCTGCAACCATTCCGCTTGCAGCCTGGGCGACCAGGGTTGGTGCCATCGTCCCGCCCGGGTTACGTCCTCGCCCAGGCCCCAGCTGGCCAGGGGGTCGGGCTTGTCGCTGGAGGGCACTTGGCAGGCGGTGATATGAATGGCCTTGCCGTAGGGCGAAAACTCGTCGAGTCGAGCGCCTATCTCCAGCAAATCGCGGACGAAATACCCGTCTGTCGCCACGCCCATCTCGAGGTGCAGCCCGAAGGCGTCGAACTTTATATCGTTTTGGTAAGCCATGTCCGCAAAGAGCAATGGCGGGACGGTTCGCTGGTTGCGAGCGTAGTATTCGCCCCAGGGCAGGGGTATGTCCAGCAAAACCTGACTTTGCGGGGCGAGGGTTTTTACCTGCCGGCAGACCAGCCTCGTCAGTTCGGATATTTGCTCGAAGCTCAGGTTAAAGCTATTCACGCAGTGCAGCCCGGCTGCGACATTCCACAGCCTGACGTGCTTGGCGTATCGTGTAACCACCCTGTCGATCTGATTTCCAATCATCGTTCGCAGTGCGGCGAAGTCGTCACCCTGCCGCAGGAACGCCCACTCGGGCAGCTCTTCCGGCGCGAAGCTCACCAGTGGCCCGGCATGGACAGCCAGGCCCTGTCGAGCTGCGAAGTTCATCCATTTGTCGATCTGCTCGAAGCTCGCCTTGCCCTCGTTTGGCTCGCACAGCCGCCATGGCGTTGGCACGGACAAAAAATCCATCGTCCCGACGATACGTTTCTCCATGGCCTGGACGTCGTCATCGATACTTACGCTCGTGCCAAACGGTATGCGACGCCCGCTCGTCCGCCGGCGCAGAATCAGCCTGGCCTGGAGCAGGGCCATCTTCTCGCCGAAGAGCATCGCCTCGTTGAGTGCTTCGTCCGCCAGCAGCGACGCCCCGGGCGGGTCCGTTACGTCAAGCTGCAAAGCCTCGATAAACACCCTGCGAATTTTGTCGAATTCTTCGTTGCATTCTTTCGCTTCGTCCCGGTCGAACAGGCTCCAGTCTTCGCGTTTTTGATAAAGCCTCATCATCCTGGCCCGGGCGAGTTCCAGGTTCAGATTGTAAGGCTTTTTGCGGTCGCGCAGGCGAGTGGTGCTCAGCAGATATTTGCCGTTTTCCCCCACGTCCCACATCACCGCCAGCCCGGCCGGGCCTGGCGAATTTTTCATGCAGTCGATTTGATTACCCCGCGCGACCAGATCCGCCCGAACCGGTATGCCATCCTGCGCGAAAACGTACGCACCGGACAAATCCACATCCGCCCGGGCCACACCGGCGCTATATGCCTCGAAAGTTAACATGCCACAAAGAGTAAACCATACCAGCCTGATTTTCAATAAGTAGGGAATAGGAGTCCACGGATTACACGGATTTTTAGAAGAAGACTACACGGATTTTTTTTATCAAAACACAGCTATCCCATAGACAGCAGAAATTCGGTTGTTAATTGCATTTTAACCAACAAACATACGGGGCAGCTATTGGGTCTTCGGAATGTCAATCCATCGTGTTATGGGATGGCTGTGTAATCAAAAAGAAAATCTGCGAAACCGAAGGTTCACTAAATCTTTTTTTGATCCGTGTAATCCGTGGACTCTTGATGATAGGCAAATAGGCGAGTCGACAATCGGTGGGTGGAAAAGGGTTTCAGTTTGGCTGTGGATATAATAGAATCATCAGCCAAGCCCATGGCGGTCGCCGATGTGCGTTTGGGCAAGTCTCTGTTCAACAAAAGCTGAGCGTTTCGGCGGAAAGGTAATTTGAAATGACTAGAATACTGATAGCGAGTTTGTTGCTTGGATATGTTGGCTCAGGCTTGGCCCTGGCGGCGGATAAGGTTTTGGGCGACGAGCTGGCCCCGCCTCGTCCGGTTGCAGCCAAGCACTGGGAGAAGCCTTTCTCGCCGGACACCTGCACGATCGTGGGGGCCTATATGACGATGGTTCGCACCGGGCCTGACAAGTACGCCGCGTTCGTCAACACATGGGGCAAGCTGACGGATGGCTTGGAGATGTGGACGGGTACGTCGCTGGGCAACTTCAAGTCCGACGGCGTGGTGGTAGCCAATTCGCAGATTGACGACCTGCCGGACAAGAAGACCGGCAAGCCCTACCCCAAGAGATGCATCACGAGACCCTTTATCGATTGGCATCCGGACCACGGATTCGTGGGTATCGTTCATGTTTGCCGAGACTACATGCCGGTCGACAGGCGAGTTTACCCAGCCTTGGTAACCAGCAAAACCGGCAAGGGCGGCACGTGGAAATATCATGGCAGGCTCAAAGGCGAAATCTGGAACGAGTTCGGCGACGACGCCAAGAAGCACGTTCATTCCGATGGCGGGGGTTTTTTCTATCAGCCTGACAAGCCCGCTGGGCTGAATCGCGAAAATCCGCTGGAAAACAGGTACGTGTTTTTCACCAGCCATTATTCCAGCTGGGGGGCGGTCAATATTCTCTTCTCCAACGACGGCAAGAATTGGGTTTTCTATCGCGACGCCAAGGGCAAGATAATCAATCTTATTCCAGCCTTGGCTGGCAAGGGCATGATTTTTCCGCACGTGGTCAAGCTGGGCAAAAATGGCTGGAGCATGACGCTGAGCGAACGTTGGCCTCCGGTTGCGATATGGAGGCTGTGGTCGCCGGACGGATTGAATTGGCAACTTGTTGGCCAGCAGCCTGAGATTATCGAGCCTAAAGGTTTGTTCGTTAAAAATCTTTCGCAATGGTACGACCCCAAGACAGGCCTGTTGCATGGGTATCTAACCGTGCGATCAGCCAAGCCCGACGGCAGTATGCAGTCGAATAAATATCGTTCCCAAACCCGCGTGTTCACTGGCAGGGAGTAGTAGCCAAGTGATTTTTACCATGAAGTTCATAAAGGACGTGAAGTGTTTTTAGAAACAAACAAACTTCGTGCGATTCGTGGTGAAATGTAGCACAGTCGCCCTCGGCTGTGAGAGTTTGGGTACACGCTACACATGTCGGGTGGCATGTCTAGACCGCGGCTGTTTGCGGGGTAGCCATGGTTGGACGGAAAATGACGAATGACGAAGCCCGAATGACGAATCAATAACGAATTTAGAATGACGAAGAACAAAAAGAACAAAAAGAAAAAATATGGATTCCCGCCTTCGCGGGAATGACACGGGGGGGGGAGCTTGGCAGGAATGAAACAAAAAAACTTCGTGCTCTTCATGTGCTTCCTGGTGAGCTTTGTGTTCATGGTAACTTTTAATATGTGTAAACCGGCGGTGGAAATTTTGGCTGGGAGCGACGAGGAACTTCTCGCCCAGTGCGACGTCCACATATACAAGGCTTCGGGGCCTGGCGGGCAGCATCGCAATAAGGTTTCCTCCGCGGTGCGGCTACGGCATCGTCCCAGCGGCATCTCGGCTACAGCTAACGATTCCCGCTCGCAACATTCCAATCGCACGCTGGCGATGCGCAGGCTTCGTATGAACATCGCTCTGAAGTTGCGACGCTCTGCAGGGGAAGACAGCGATGGGGGAAGCGACGCTGAAGTTTTGCCCGTTGCGGTGGCAGAGTGTATGCGTGTTGTGACCAAAGGGCCTGGCGCGGGTTTGGCCCGGCTGACTATAGGCCGGAAAAACCCGCGATTTTGGCAGATAGCTGCTTATTTGTTAGACATTCTTGACGAGGAAGAGGGCCGTCTAAGCTCGGCTGGGGATAGGCTGGGCATAACCACAGGCAACCTGACCGCGGCGTTCAAGTCTCAGCGACACCTCTTGGCTGAGGTGCAAAAAATCCGCAAACGCCACGGCTTGGGATCTGTGAAGTAGAAGGCAGGGGGCAGTTATCAGTTATCAGTTATCAGTAAAAGCGAAAAAGAAAAAGAAAAAAGAAGAACAGAAAAACATGGGCGAGACGCCAGGTGCCGTGGTTGCGGTGTTTGC